>CANHON010000011.1 GCA_947462115.1 Deltaproteobacteria bacterium
CGCTACGCCGCCGTCGCCGAGCAGAGCGGCGGCCTGCTCGGCAATGTCTGCGCCGCCGACCTGCGGCCGGTGGTCGAGAGCCTCGGCGAGCTCAGCGTGGAGCTGCCCACCCGCTTCCCGCTGCAGGCCGCGCCCCTCGACGGCAGCCTGCAGGTCAGCGTGGACAGCGAGGAGACCACCGCGTTCCTGGTCGAGCTTGACCCGCCCGTCGTTGTTTTCGACGAAGCGCCCCCCGCGGGCGCGACCATCCGGCTGCGCTACCGGGCGGCGGAGGCGCCATGAGCCTGGGCCTGCTGTTGCTGACGGGCCTCGCCGCGGCCCTCCCCCTCCGCCTCGACTTTGATGTGGATGAAGGCGGGATGTTGCCAGGCGGCGACCCCGCCCAGTGGGAGTGGGGCGCGCCGAGCACCGGGCCCGCTCTCGACGCGGAGGGCGCGGTCGGCCGGGTCTGGGCCACCCGCCTCGACCGCGACACGATGCACGAGGCCGACGACACGCTGGAGCTGCCCGCCGTCGATCTCAGCGGCGCGGGGCGCCCGGCGCTGGGCCTGCGGCACTGGTACGACATCCACCCGAGCGACAACGCCCAGGTGGAGCGGCGGGTGGACGGCGTTTGGACGCCGCTCTCGCCCATCTACGCCGAGGCGCCGGGGTGGAGCGGGCGCTCGGCGGGCTGGCGCACCGACTGGTTCGACCTCAGCGGGCTCGGCGAGGCCGCCGAGCTGCGCCTGCGCTTCACCTCCGACGCCGCGGGGGCCGCGCCGGGCTGGTACATCGCCGAGATCAGCATCAGCGACGGCGATCCGGTCCCGCCGCAGATCACGATCACCAGCGCGCCGACCGACACCACCGAGCTCGTGGGGCCCTACATCATCACCGCCGAGCTGGAGGACGACGTGGCGGTCGCCGGCGCCGACATCGTGTGGATCGCCAACGGCGGCGTCCCCACCCGCTCGGCGATGGCGGAGCTCCTCCCTGGTCTTTGGACCGGCGGCATCCCCGGCGCTGTGCCCGGCACCGCCCTCGCCTGGTGGATCGAGGCCACCGACGGCGCCAACCGCGCGGTCAGCCCCGCCGAGAGCTTCCGGGTCTACCTGCCGGCGCCCACTGGCCTGGTCGGGCCCACCGGCCGGGTCGTGGCCACCGAGGCCACGCTTCGCTGGATCGCCCCCGAGGCGCCGTTCACGGTGGAGTCCTACCAGATCTACCGCCAGAGCACGCTGATCGGCACCAGCCTTGGACCGGAGGCCACCGTCCCGCTGGAGGGCCCGGTCGATCAGCTCAGCGTCTCGGCCCGCTTCTGGACTCCGGCCGGCCGCTTCGAGGGCGACCGCAGCGAGGGCATCCTCATCGAGGCCAACGTGCCCCGGCTCGATCCGCTCGATCCGGGCCTCGCTTGGCAAGGCGACAGCCTGCGCCTCTCGGTCTCCGGCAGCACCCTGCTGCTCGACGCCGCGGATCTGGAGCTCTCGCTGGGTGAGGGCGTGGAGATCGGCGAGCTTGACGTGCTTGACGTCGATCACATGAGCGTCGAGCTTCGGGTCGCGGCCGATGCGCCGGTCGGGCCCCGGGACCTGCGCCTGCGCTCGGGCGCGGTGGACCTGCAGGTGCCCGAGGCCTTCTGGGTGGAGGACGGCGACGCGCGCCCCCGCATCTCCCGGATCAGCCCGAGCCAGATCACCGCCGGCGAAGAAGAGACGCTCTGCCTGCGGTTCAACCAGCCGCTCGGCGGCGCGGCGGTGGCGGTGGACGTGGGCGAGGGCGTGGTGGTCAACGCCGTGCGCCCGCGGTGGGAGGACGGCGGGATCATCGAGCTGTACGTCGATGTCGTGGTCCCACCCAACGCGGCCCCTGGCCAGCGGCGGCCGATCGTCGATGACGGCCAGCGCCTGTGGCGGGGCCCCGGGCTGGAGGTGGTCCTGCCCTTGGTGGCCGCCACCCCGGCCTGCTCGACCGCCGGCGCGGCCCCGGCGGGCGCGGGGCTCGCCGTGGCCATCGGCGCCGCGCTGGGCTGGGCCGGTCGGGCGCGCCGGCGCCGGGTCGGGGGCCCGCCTCAGCAGTCCTGACATTCTCCTGACATCTGAAAAGCTCAAGGGGGTCAGAGACATACCGACACCCGGCCGGGCGCCAGCCGCCCTCCCCGTCTTCGGGCCGGCCAGTGTTCCTCAGACAGGGTTCCACGACGCGGCCGTCTGTTCTACGGTCTGCCCTTCGAGGAACCGATGTCCGCACTGACCGCAACGCCGTCCTCCGCCCGTCCCCATGTGCTGCTCCGGCGCGCCATCTTTGGCCTGCTGACGGCCTTCCTGATGACGCCCACGGACTCCCAGAGCCGCGGCGGCAGCCCCCTGCCCCCGGCCCTGCCTGGCGACCTCGAGCCCGAGGTCTGCGAGCTGCCGGCCCCGCTGCCGCCCTGCGACCAAGGCGCCGCTTTGCCGGTGGACGTGGTCCGCAGCGTGTCGGGGGCCCTGGCCGCGCGGCACATCCCCTACAGCAGCGGCAACCTCGCCGACTGCTCGGGGATGGCCCACCGGGTGCTCAAGTCGCTGGTGAGCCGCTGCGAGGACGTGCTCAAGCCCACCTTGCACGAGGCGCGCTCCGCCGCCGCCATGGCCGCTTGGTACCAGGGCCGCGGCCGGCTCAAGCGCACGCCCGACCTCGACGCGATTGACCAGGCGCTGGTCCCCGGGGCCATCGCCTTCTTCTCGGCGCCCCACAGCCGCAGCAAGCAGCTCAACCAGGTGCACCACATCGGCTTCATCCTCGAGGTGGAGCGCGACGCGGACGGCAAGGTGCTGTCCTACACCATGTTCCACGGCCGCAGCCCCGGCATCCCCGCCGGCATCACCACCGACCACAGCCGCAGCCGCTCGCCCGCGCTGGGCAACGGCCGGGAGTCGCTGGTGGCGGTGGCCTACCCGAGCGCCGCCCTCCTCGACCCGGACCTGCTGCGGCACAACCAGGCAGTGGCGGCCCTCGACCCGCTCGACCACGTCCGGCCCGATCCCATGGGCGAGCTGGAGTGGTCCGAATAGCGCGCCCGACGCTGATCCGCGCAGCCGCTCAACACCGCCCCGCCCGCGCCTTGCGGGCCGCCCAGAGCGGGCTAGGGCGCCGCCGCGGCAGAGCGGGGGCACCAGCCCTGCGCGTCCCCACCGCACCTTCACCCCGAAGCTACCCGTCCTCAGGAGCTACGATGTCCCTCATCGGCAAGAAGATCCCCGACTTTTCGTCTGACGCCGTCGTCAACAACCGCCTGGGCTCGTTCGACTCGAGCGCGCTCCGGGGCAAGTGGGCGGTGGTGTTCTTCTACCCCCTCGACTTCACCTTCGTCTGCCCCACCGAGATCATCGCCTTCTCGGACGCCGCCGCTGAGTTCAACAAGCTCGGCTGCGCGGTCGTGGGCGTGTCCATCGACAGCATGTTCTCGCACTTCGCTTGGGTGAACACCCCCCGCGCCAAGGGCGGCCTCGGCGAGCTGAACATCCCCCTGGTCGCCGACATCAACAAGACCATCGCCCGCAGCTTCGACTGCCTCGACGAAGAGGCCGGCGTGGCCTTCCGCGGCGTCTACCTGCTCGACCCCGAAGGCAAGCTCCAGAGCTGCATCATCAACAACCTGCCCGTTGGCCGCAACGTGCAGGAGGTGCTGCGCACCCTCAAGGCCTTCCAGTACGTCACCAGCCACGACGGCGAGGTCTGCCCCGCCAACTGGGACGAGGGCTCCGACACCATGAACCCGACCCCCGACGGCGTCGCCCAGTACCTCGGTTCGCACTGAGCACGGTCCCGCCGGGCCCCCTCCGCGCCGCTGGGGGGGCCTCGGTGTTTTTGGGGGCGCCGCTCAGGCGCCGTAGAGGCGCGCCAGGACCGTGGGCTCGACCCCCGCGTAGAACAGGCTGCGCACCAGCCACATGCGCAGAATGGTTCGATTGACGCCATTCTGGTGCCAGCGGCGGGCGGAGGTGCCGAGGGCGAGCGGCACGACGGCCATGGTCCCCGCGGGCCGGGCAGCGGCGCAGAAGGCCAGGTCTTCGCACAGGGAGATCGGCGGAAATCCTCCGATCTGATCCAGCAGCGACCGCCGGACCCACAGGCCCATGTCGCCGGTGGCGGAGCGCCCCCAGCGGGCCCGGGCGTTCATCCAGGCGGCCGCGAAGCGGAGCCTTCGGCCCCCACCGGTCAGCGCCACCTCAAAGCAGCCCCAGTCCGCCGATTGGGCCGCCCGCCGCAGCGCCGCGCCGGCCCCCGCGGGGACCTCGCTGTCGGCGTGAACGAACCAGATCACCGCGCCCTGCGCGATCGCCGCGCCCGCCCGGAGCTGCCCGCCGCGCCCCCGGGCCGCCTGCAGCACCCGCGCGCCGGCCGCCTCGGCGAGCGCCACGGTGTTGTCGGTCGATCCGCCATCGACCACGAGGACGACCGGCACCTCGGCCCGCAAGGCGCGCACCAGGGCCCCGATGCCCGCCGCTTCGTTCAAGGTGGGAACAACCGCCCAGACGTCATCTTCGTCGCGCATCGCCGGGAGCCCTCCACCCTGACCCACCGCCCTCGGGCGCGCCCCGGGGCGCCGGCCCCGCCCATCGGCGGTTGACAGGGCGCCGACCTGTGTAAAGACCCGCGCGGAAGGGTAACGCCGCGGCCGCAGCCCATGGGGCCCCGAGCACCCTCCCCTCCCCTTTGTCCCCGCGTCCCTCCCGCGTCCCTCCCGCATCCCTCTCCCTAAAAAAATCGACGGCCAAAACGGCCCCTTGGAGCACCCATGTCCTTTGAGCTTCCCGCGCTCCCCTACGCCCCCGATGCCCTCGAGCCCCACCTGTCGGCCGAGACCATCAGCTTCCACCACGGCAAGCACCACAACGCCTACGTCACCAACCTCAACAACTTCGTCGCCGCGGACCCGAGCCTCGCCGGCAAGTCGCTCGAAGACATCGTGCGCAGCAGCAGCGGCGGCCTGTTCAACAACGCCGCCCAGGTGTGGAACCACACCTTCTACTGGCACAGCCTGAGCCCCAACGGCGGCGGCGCCCCCACCGGCGCGCTCGCGGCCGCCATCGACGCCACCTGGGGCTCCTTCGCCGCCTTCCAGGCCGAGTTCAACAAGGCCGCTGGCGGCCAGTTCGGCAGCGGCTGGGCCTGGCTCGTGACCGACGCGGCCGGCGCCCTGCAGATCACCACCACCAGCAACGCCGGCACCCCCCTCACCACCGCCGGCCAGATCCCGCTGATGACCTGCGACGTGTGGGAGCACGCCTACTACATCGACCACCGCAACGCGCGCCCGAGCTACCTCGCCGCCTTCTGGAAGCTGGTGAGCTGGGACTTCGCCGCCGCGAACTACGCCGCCCGCAGCTGAGCCGCCGCCCGCGCCGCTCCCCGAGCCGATCGGTGGGCGGCGCGTCGCCGTTTTAGCGCCGCAGCAGGCCATCCACGGTGGCCGCCACCTGGTCGGCCGTGTCGAGGCGCGCGAGGCCCCGGGCCGCCTTGGCCATGCCCGCCAGCGCGGCCGGGTCGTTGACCAGCGCGGCGATGGCCTGGGCCTCGGCCGCCGCGTCCATGCCCCGCTCCAGCACCACCCGCGCCGCGCCCGCCGCCTCCAAGCCGCGCGCGTTGCCCTCTTGGTGGTTGTCGGTGACGTTGGGCGAGGGCACGAGCACGCTCGGGACGCCCACCGCGCACAGCTCGGCGAGGGTGGAGGAGCCGGCCCGCGCCACCACCAGCGAGGCCGCGGCATAGGCGTCGGGCATGCGATCTTCGTAGCCGACCAGCGCTTCGCCCGGCTGCAGGGGCCCGGCCTCGGCCCGCAGCGCCGCCTCGTAGGTCGGGCCCGAGACGATGACGAGCTCGAAGGCCGGCCCCGCGCCGCTGCGGCGGAGCGCCAGCAGGGCGAGGCCCAGCGCGTTGATGGTGGCCGCGCCCAAGCTGCCGCCCACCACCAGCACCATCGGGGCGGCGCGGGGGAGGCCATAGCGCAGAACAGCGGCGCTGGCGTCACCTTCGAGCACGCGCCGGTTGACCGGGCAGCCCACCACCGCCCGGGGGGCCTTGCCCGGCAGCCGGCCGGCGGTCTCGGCGTAGGTGAGGAAGACCTGGTCGGTGACCCGCGCGCACAGCCGGTTGGCCAAGCCCGGCGTGACGTTGGCCTCGTGCACGGCGCTCGGCAGGCCCAGGGTCCAGGCCGCGAGCACTGGCGGGGCCGAGATGTAGCCGCCCACGCCGAGCACCAGATCGACCTTGTGGGCCCGGAGCGCCCGCCGCGCCGCGCCGATGGAGCCGAGCAGCGCCAGCGCGAAGCGCAGCTTGGCCACCAGCCCGGCCCGCGGGAATTGCGGCGCCGTCAACGGGATGAAGGTCAGGCCCTTGGCCGGCACCACCCGCCCCTCGAGCCGCCCGGCGTCCCCGAGGTAGACGACGCGGTGCCCGAGCCGCTGGAGCGCCTCGGCCATGGCCAAGGCCGGGTAGACGTGGCCGCCCGTGCCCCCGCCCGCGAGGGCCACCACCCGGCCGCTTCCGTCTGATCCCGCCATGCACCCTCCGATGTCCCCGCCGGGGGACCGCTGCGCGGCCGCGGCCCTAACCCGCGCAGGGACGCCCTCGGCGTGTTCGGCGGCCTGCGGACCGGATAGACCCCCACCATGAAGAGCAGCAACCGCGGCCTCGCCATCGTCGTCTTCGCCATCCTCATGGTTTTCCTGGGGATCGCCATCGTGCAGGGGCGGGCCACCCGCCGCCAGGTCGAGCTGTCCTTCTCGGACCTCGTCCACAAGATCGAGCTCGGCGAGATCGACCACCTCGTGGTGCGCGGCCAGAGCGTCGAGGGCAAGCTCAAGGACGGCAGCACGCTGCGCTCGGTCGGCCCTGTCGACCAGAGCTGGCTGGTGGACGCCATTGAGCAGCACGAGGTCGCGGCCGAGTACGAGGTCGCGGGCGGCGGCCTGCTCTGGCCGCTCCTCACCAACCTGCTCCCCCTCGTCTTGCTCGGCGGGATGGTCATCTTCATCCTGCGGCAGATCCAGGCCAACAGCGGTCGGGCGATCAGCTTCGGCAAGTCCAAGGCCCGGCTCCACTCCGAGACCGGCAAGCAGGTCACCTTTCAGGACGTGGCCGGCGCCGACGAGGCCAAGGCCGAGCTCGAAGAGGTGGTGCAGTTCCTCAAGGACCCGCGCAAGTTCACGCGCCTCGGCGGTCGCATCCCCAAGGGCGTGCTGCTCATGGGCCCCCCGGGCACCGGCAAGACCTTGCTGGCCCGGGCGGTGGCGGGCGAGGCCGGCGTGCCCTTCTTCAGCCTGTCGGGCAGCGACTTCGTGGAGATGTTCGTGGGCGTAGGCGCGAGCCGGGTCCGCGACCTGTTCGAGCAGAGCAAGAAGCACCACCCCTGCATTATTTTCGTGGACGAGATCGACGCGGTCGGCCGCAACCGAGGCCCGGGCTACGGCGGCGGGCACGACGAGCGGGAGCAGACCCTCAACCAGCTCCTCGTCGAGATGGACGGTTTTGAGGGCAATGAGGGCATCATCCTCATGGCCGCCACCAACCGCGCCGACGTGCTCGACCCCGCCCTGCTCCGGCCGGGCCGCTTCGACCGGCGGGTCGTGGTCAGCAACCCCGACGTGCGCGGCCGGGAGGGCATCCTCAAGGTGCACACCCGCCGGACGCCCCTGGCCGAGGCGGTCGACCTGAGCCTCGTGGCCCGCGGCACCAGCGGCTTCTCGGGCGCCGATCTCGAGAACTTGGTGAACGAGGCCGCGCTCGCCGCCGCCCGCAAGGGCCGCGAGTCCATCGCCCAGGATGACTTCGAGGAGGCCAAAGACAAGGTCACGATGGGCGCCGAGCGGCGCAGCCTCGTCGTGCCCGAGCGCGAGCGCCGCCGCACCGCCACCCACGAGGCCGGCCACGCCATCGTCGCTTGGCTCATGCCCGAGGCCGACCGGGTCAGCAAGGTGAGCATCGTTCCGCGGGGCCGGGCCCTGGGCGTCACCCTGATGCTGCCGGACGAGGACCGCCTTGGCGCCTCGGCCACCGAGCTCACCACCATGATCGCCGTGCTGATGGGCGGTCGGGCCGCCGAGCTCATCTGCTTTGAGGAGCTCACCACCGGCGCCAGCGACGACCTGCGCCGCGCCAGCCGCCTCGCCCGCGCCATGGTCACCGAGTACGGCATGAGCGCCCGCTTGGGGCCGCTCTACCTGCTCGACGAGGGCGACAGCGTCATGGCCCGCGAGCTCGGCCGCGGCCGGCAGATGGCCGAGTCCACCGCCCGGGAGGTCGATGCAGAGATCAAGCGCATCATCGACGAAGGCGACGCCCTGGCCCGCAGCGTGCTCCGGCAGAACCTGCACATCCTTGAGCGCCTCTCGGCCCTGCTGCTGGAGCGCGAGACGGTCGATGGGGACGAGCTCAACGAGCTGCTCGTCAGCATGAACCCCGTCTTTCCGCTGAGCCAGTCGGCCTAAGGTGCGCGCCCGGCCGCTGGTGATGGGGGTGCTCAACGCCACCCCCGACAGCTTCTCCGACGGCGGACGCTGGGGCGACGCCGCGGGCGCCATCGCCGCCGCCGAGCGCATGTGCGCGGAGGGTGCGGATCTCATTGATGTGGGCGGAGAGTCCACCCGGCCGGGGGCCGCCCCGGTGCCCGAGGCCGAGGAGCGCGCGCGGGTGCTGCCGGTGATCGCCGCCCTCGCAGGCCGGGCGCGGCTGAGCATCGACACCCAGAAGCCCAGCGTGGCGCTCGCAGCGGCCGCGGCCGGCGCCACCGTGCTCAATGACGTCCAGGGGCTCATCCTCGACGAGATGGTGGAGGTGAGCGCGCGGTTTGAGGTCACGGTGGTCATGCACATGCGCGGCAGCCCCCAGACCATGGGCAGCCTCACCGACTACGACGACCTGGAGGGCGAGGTCCAGGCCCGGCTGCGCGCGGCGGCCACGCGCGCCCGCAGCCCAGCGGTCTGGATCGACCCCGGCGTCGGCTTCGCCAAGACCACCGCCCAGAACCTGCGGCTGCTCGGCCGGCTCGACCGCCTCGTGGCCCTCGGCTGGCCGGTGCTCGTCGGGGCGAGCCGCAAGCGGTTCATCGGGGAGGTGCTCGGCTTGCCGGCGCCCGCCGATCGGCTGGTCGGGAGCCTCGCGGCGGTGGCGGCGGCCTACCAGGCCGGCGCGCAGATCTTCCGGGTGCACGACGTGGCGGCGACCCGACAATTGCTCGACATGTTGTGGGCGATCGAGGCCGCTGCAGGCCCGACCGAGGCCGAGGCGCCGGGTTAGCTGCCCGCGCGGGGCCCTCCACCGGGGAGCGCCGCGGGCGGGGGCGATGGACGGCTGGCTTTGGGAGACCCTGCGCTGGACCGACCTGCTCGACATCGGGCTGATGGCCTTCATCGTGTACCGCGCCCTGCGGCTGATCCGGGGCACCGGCGCGGTGCAGAGCCTCGCCGGCCTCATCGTGCTCCTCGGCCTCTACGCCGTGGCCTCGCAGCTGGAGCTCATCAGCATCCACTGGCTGCTCGAGAAGTTCTTCGTCTACATCGTGCTGGCCGTCATCATCCTGTTCCAGCAGGACATCCGCCGGGGCCTCGCCCGCGCCGGCAGCCGGCTGTTCTTGACCAGCTCGCCGGCCAGCAACGACCTCACGCTGCCGGTGCTCGAAGAGGTGGTCCGGGCCAGCTTCGCGATGGCCTCGCGGCGGATGGGCGCGCTCATCGCCATCGAGCGCGAGGCCAGCCTCGCGGACTACGCGGAGTCCGCGACCCTCATCGACGGCCAGGTCAGCCAGTCGCTGCTGGTCAGCATCTTCCACCCCACGAGCCCCCTGCACGACGGCGCGGTGGTGCTGTCCAAGGGCCGGCTGCGGGCCGCCCAGTGCTTCTTGCCCTTGAGCCAATCCAAGAACATCAGCCGCTTCATGGGCACTCGCCACCGGGCCGCCATCGGCCTCACTGAGGAGACCGACGCGCTGGTCGTCGTTGTCAGCGAGGAGCGCGGCACGGTGGGCTTGGTCGAGCACGGCCAGCTCCTGACCGCCACCGACGCCAACGACCTCAGGGAGCGCCTGCAGAAGGTGCTGCTGCAGCAGTCGGCGGGCGAGCCGCGGCCGCCGCGCGGAGCCACCGAATGAACCGCAAAGAGCTGATGAGCAAGGTTCAGAGCACCTTCCAGCAAGCCATCTTCGATGACTTCGTGCTCAAGGTGGTCTCGATCTCGCTGGCCGTCGGCATCTGGGCCTGGCTGCAGTCGGGGCAGGTCGTGGAGCAGCGGGCGCGGGCCACCGTGCGCTACCTCTGGCCGGAGGGCCTGGTGCGGGTCGGCGAGGCGCCGGACTCGCTGTCGGTCACCCTCACCGGGCCCCAGGGTCGGCTCCGGGCCCTCCAAGGCCGAGAGCTGCTGGTGGACGTTGATCTGCGCGCGTCCAAAGAGGGTCCGGTCACGGTGGACTTCGGCGACCGCCCCCTCGAGGGGCTGCCCGAGGGCGTCAGCGTGGTGCAGCGCACCCCCGCCAGCCTCGACCTGCTCCTCGACCGGGCCCGCGAGCGCAAGGTCCGCATCCGGCCCACGCTGATCGGCGAGCCGGCCGAGGGCTGGCAGCGCGGCGAGGTGCGGGTCGAGCCGGCCACCACCGTGATCCGCGGCCCGCAGTCCCTGGTGCGCGAGATCACCGAGGCCGACACCGACATCATCGACCTCAGCGGCGTGACCGCCACGCGCACCTACACCGTGCCCCTCGACTTCCGCGACAGCAGCGTGCGGGCCGACGCGCTGAGCCAGGTGCAGGTCACGGTCGAGGTCACGCCGATCATCGGCGACCGCACCTGGGAGGCGGTGCCGGTGACCCTGGCCACCCGCGGCTGGCAGGTCAGCCCCGAGACGGTGCGCTTGCGGATCGTCGGTCCGATCAAGCGCTTACAGTCGATCCGCACCGAGGACCTCCAGGTGAGCGTGCGCCTGCCCCCGGCGGTGCCGGTCGGCGAGCCGGTGAAGGTGCGGTGGGCGGCCGGCGAGCGAGACGGGCTCGTGCAGATCCAGACCGGCGTGCGCGACGACGATCTCACCATCACGCTGGTGGAGCCCGCGCAGCTGGAGCTCCGGCCGGCGCCCTGATCGCCCGCGCGCCCGCTGCCCCCTGTCCACGCCCCTGCCTGCGGTCCCCCGGCCGCGCCCCACGGAGCCCCATGTCGCCTCCCCCGATCCGTTTCGGCACCGACGGCCTCCGCGGCCCGGCCGGCCAGTGGCCCCTCAACGAAGACGGCGCCGCCACCGTTGGTCTCGCCCTCGCCGGCCTGCTCGGCGGGGCCGAGCGCGCGCCCCTCATCTTCATCGGCCGCGACACCCGCGAGAGCGGGCCTGCCCTCTGCGCCGCCCTGGCGCGGGGCCTCGCCGCCGGGGGCGCGCGGGCCATCGACGCCGGCGTCTTGCCCACCGCCGCGCTCTCGGCCCTCGTGCCCGCCCGGGGGGCCGCCGGCGCGCTGATGGTCACGGCCAGCCACAACGCCTGGCCCGACAACGGGGTGAAGGTGCTCGGCCCCGACGGCCGCAAGTTCACCGAGAGCAGCGCGCTGGAAGCCATCTTCGACCAGATGCCCTTCACCGACCATGGGGAGCTGCCGCCCGCGGCCCCGCCCGTCGACCCGGACCCCCTCGGCCCCTGGCGCGAGGCCATGCCCCGGCCCGACCTGCGCGGCCTGCGCCTGCTCATCGACTGCGCCCACGGCGCGGCGGTGGACGCGGCGCCGCCGGTGCTCGAGGCCCTGGGCGCCACCCTGGTGCGGCGGGGCTGCGCGCCCGACGGCCGCAACATCAACGACGGGGTCGGCGCCTTGAGCCCGCCCAGCGCCGACGAGCTCCGCGCGGCTGGCTGCGCCCTGGCGATCTGCCTCGACGGCGACGCCGACCGCATCAGCCTCGTGGACGCCGAGGCCGGCCTGCTCGACGGAGATGACCTGCTGTGGCTGCTCGCCGGGGGCGGCCAGGGCCCGGTCTGCGGCACGGTGATGAGCAACGGCGGCCTCGACGCGGCGATGGCCGGCCGGCTGCGGCGCTCGGCGGTGGGCGACCAGAGCCTGTGGCTGGAGATGTTGGAGAGCGGCGCGCCCATCGGAGCGGAGCCCTCGGGTCATGTGCTGTTCATCGACGGGCTGCCCACCGGCGACGGGCTCTACGCGGCGCTGCGGGCCCTCGGTGCGGTGGTGGACGCGACCGGCCGCCCCCGCCTCCCCTTGCCGGTGGGCGGCTGGCAGCGCTGGGCCCAATCCAGCCGGAAGGTACCATCGGGGAGCCGCCCGAACCTCGATCGGCTCCGGGCGGTGGCCGAGGCCGAGGCGGCCGGCATGCGGGTGGTGGTGCGCTACTCCGGCACCGAGCCCCTGCTGCGGATCCTCGTCGAGGGCCCGGCGGCGCCCGAGGCCTGGGCCGCGCGCATCGCCGACGAGTTCGCCTCCCTCGCCTGAGGTTCAGCATGAAGCCAGTGTTTCGCGGCAACACCATCCGGGCCATGGACGCCTGCCTCATCGAGCGCCTCGGCCTCCCCGGCCGACAGCTCATGGAGCACGCCGCCCACGCCGCCGCCCTCGCCGTGCGGAGGCGCTGGCCCGGCGCCGCGGTGGCGGTGCTGTGCGGCCCCGGGAACAACGGCGGAGACGGCCTCGCCATGGCCCGCTGGCTGCACCTGTGGGGCCACCCCGTCCGCATCTGGTCGCCCCGCCAGCCGGACGGCGACGACGCGCGGGCCAACCGGGCCCTGGTCGAGCGCCTCGGCCTGCCGCTGATGAACCTCGACGCCGCGGTGCAGGGCGCCCGGGTGGTGGTGGACGCCCTGCTCGGCACCGGCCAGCGCGCCGGCCCCCAAGGCGCGGCCCTCGACGGCGTCCGGGCCTGCCGGAGCGCGCGGGCGGCCGGCGCGGCCATCGTCTGCCTCGACCTGCCCACCGGGCTGCACACCGACACCGGCCAGCCCCTCGGCGGCGCCGATGAGGTGGTGCAGGCCGATCTCACCCTCACCTTCGGCTTCATGAAGCCGGGCCTCGTCTCGGCCCCCGGCTGCGCGCTCGCCGGCGAGGTGGAGGTGGTGGACATCGGCCTCGGCCTCAGCCACGCGGTGGACCCCGCCTTGGGCTACGTCGACCTCATGCTCCTCGAAGACAGCGACCTGCAGGCCCTGTTGCCCGCAGATGGCCAGCTCGGCGCCAAGTGGGATCGGGGCCACGTGGCCATCCAGGCGAGCGGCGGGGCGGCGGTGCTCGCGGCCGAGGGCGCGCTGTCCGCGGGCGTGGGCCTCGTGACGGTGCTCTGCCCGCGGGAGGACTGGGGGCGGCTGCACGGCCTCGCGCCGGAGGTGGTGCTCGCGCCGCCCGAGGCCCTGGATCCCGAGCGCCATGACGTGGTGGTGGTGGGGCCGGGGCTCGGGGCCGCGGCCCGGGCCGCCCTGCTCCGCCTCGAGTCCTTCCCCGGCCTCGTCTTGGTGGACGCCGACGCCATTGTCCACTTGAACGAGGCCAGCGCCGGCTTGCGGGCGCGGGTGGCCTTCACCCCGCACAGCGCCGAGGCCGCCCGCTTGCTCGGCCTCCGCCGCGGCAAGGTCGAGGCCGATCGGCTCGAGGCGCTCCGCTTGCTGCGCCCCTTCGGGCTGCCGGTGCTCAAGGGCCCCGGCACGCTCATCGCCCAGCCGCCCGGGGGCAGCGGCGCGGCGTTCGCCCTGCCCTTCGCCGACGAGCGGCTCGCCACCGGGGGGTCCGGCGACGTGCTGGCGGGCCTGCTCGGCGGGCTGATGGCCCGGGCGGTCTGCAAACAAAACGCCCCGCTGGCGGCCACCCTCGCCGCGGGGGCCTACCTGCACGGCGCGACGAGCCGCTGGCTGCCGCCCCGCGCCCGCGCCAGCCAGATCGCCGCCGCGCTGCCAGAGGCTTGGTCCTCGCTGACCGGCGCCCCCGCGGGATCAGCGCGCCCCCGCGGCTGATCGAAGCCCCCACCGGGCGCGGCGTCGGCCCCGGGCGGCGCGCCGGCTACACTGGCCCAACCCGCCGCCGGAGCCCCGCATGTCCAGCCCCGACCTTCGCCTGTGGATCACCGGGCCCCTCGCCCTCCTCGCCCTCGGCCTGGCGCTGCTCAGCCAGCCCCCGGCGCAGGCCGCCGGCACCGCAGCCGCCGCCGATCCCGTCAAAGGCCAGGCGGTCTACATGGCCAACTGCATGGCCTGCCACGGCGCGGCCGCCGACGGGAACGGGCCCGCCGCCGCCGCGCTCAAGCCGCGCCCCACCAACTTCTCCTCGGCCGCGTGGTGGGAGGGCAAAGACGACGCCCGGGTGCGCTCGGCGATCAAGTCCGGCAAGCCCGGCACCGCGATGATGCCCTTCTCCCAGCTGTCCAACGACGACCTGACCCACCTGGTCGCCTTTCTCCGCACCAAGATCAAGCCCTGAGCGCGAGGCCTTGACGAAGCGCGGGGGCTCCGATAAGCCCGCTGGCGTTGAGCGGGTGTAGCTCAGTCGGTAGAGCAGCGGATTCCAAATCCGCAGGTCCTGGGTTCGAGTCCCTGCGCCCGTGCTTAGAGCCGAGGTCGGTCACGATCTCGGCTCTTCGCCATTTTTGCCCCGGCGCGCCCGTGCATCCCCCGCGGGTCGGGCTACTGCCCCGCCGAAGGGCGGTGGCAGCACGCCCGCGGCTCAGCCCTGCCCCTTGTCGAGATCAACGTCCTCAGGCTGCTTTAGGAGCCCGCATGGCGATCAACCCCTACATCGACGCCGCGGCGCCGCCGCCCCCCAAGCGCGCCTACACGCTCACGCTGGCCAACACCGGCCAGTCCTTCGCGGTCGATCCCGAGCGCCTGCCCGACGAAGAGGGCCAGAAGGGCTCGGTGCTGGCCACGCTGCTGCACCACGACGTCGAGATCGACCACAGCTGCGGGGGGGTGCTGGCCTGCGCCACCTGCCACATCTACGTGCGCAAGGGCCTCGGCTCGGCCCCCGGGGCGATCGAAGAGGAGGAGGACCAGCTCGACTTCGCGCCCGCCCTGCAAGAGTGCTCGCGCCTGTCCTGCCAGTTCGTGCCCGACGGCAGCGTGGACGTCGTGGTCGAGATCCCAAGCTGGAAGCGCAACCTGGTGTCCGAGGGCCACTAGCCCCGCCCACCGGCGCCCCCGGGTCCGCAGGGAGCGCCCGGCCTGCGGCGCCGCGGCGGGCCCGGAATAAGGGGGCCGCCCCTGCCCCGAGCCCCGATGCAGCCCGCCCCGCGCAGCCAGCGCGCCTTCTTTCGAGACCTCGGTCCGCTGGCCCTGTCCCTGCTGATGTTCGGCCTGGTGCTCATCGCCGGGGTGGTGGGCTACGTCCAGATCGAGGGCTGGACGCCCCTGGACGCGCTGTGGATGGTCGTGATCACGCTGACGACCATCGGCTACGGCGAGCCGACGCCGCTCTCGACGCAGGGCCGGCTGTTCACGATGGCGCTGATCTTGGGCGGCGTGACGATCGCGACCTACGCGCTCAGCACCATCACCCAAGCCCTGCTGGAGGGTGATCTCCAGGCCTACTGGGCACAACGTAGACAAAACAAGGTGATGCGTCGGATGCGGGACCACTACATCGTCATCGGCTACGGCCGCCTCGGCCGCGTGGTGGCCAAAGAGCTGCAGGACTCCAGCGGACCCATCGTGGTCATCGAGCGCGATCCCAAGCGGGTCGAGGAGCTGCGCCGCCTGTCGATCCCGGTGGTCGAGGGCGACGGCGCCGACGACGAGCACCTCAAGACCGCCGGCATCGACCGGTGTCGGGGCGTCGCGGTGACCACCGCGCCGGTGGCCGAGGCGATCTTCGCCACCCTGTCCGCCCGCCAGCTCCGGCCAGACGTGCCGATCCTCACCCGGGTCGAGAGCGACGAGGAGGGCGTCAAGGCGCGGCGGGCCGGCGCGACCGCCGTCGTGAGCCCGCTGATCATGGGCGGCTGGCGCATGGCCCACGGCCTGGCCCGGCCCCACGCCGCCTCCTTCTTGGATCTCGCGACCCTCGCCGAGAAGGACAACATCATGCTCGACGAGATCCTCGTCGAGCCCACCGCGCCGATGGTCGGCCGCAGCCTCGCGGACCTCGCGATGAGCAATCAGCATGGGGTGCTCATCGTGGCGATCCGACGGCCCGGCGGCGAGCTGCTCACCACCCCCCGCGGCGACACCCTCGTCGGCGCCAATGACGTGCTTATCGTCATCGGCGAGCCGGCCCGGGTGCGCGCGCTGGCCACCCTCGTCGGCGCCGGCGCCGCGGCCCCCGGCGGCCGAGCCGCCCGCCCCTTCTCCCCCAAGGCACCATGAACGGAATCCGCGCGGCCTTCTCCCGCTCGCTGAGCGCCCTGCGCGCCGCCCTCCTCGCCGGCGGCCTGGTGATGCTGCCCATCGGCGTCACGATCTGGGTGCTGTCCAAGCTCGTGGCCTTCGCCGACTCGACGATCAAGCTGGTGCCCGCGGCCTGGCAGCCCGAGGCGCTGCTCGGCGTGCCCCTGCCGGGCCTCGGCGTGCTGATGAGCCTCATCGGCCTGAGCCTCGTCGGCTTCGCCATGCGCTACTACGCCGGCCAGCGGGCGCTGCGGGCCATGGAGGCCCTGCTGCACCGCGTCCCGGTGGCCTCCAGCATCTACCAAGGCGTGAAGCAGCTCCTCGACACTGTTTTCGCGCAGCAAGGCAAACACTTCAGCGACGTGGTGCTGATCGAGTACCCGCGCACCGGCGTGTACAGCGTGGCCTTCGTCACCAACCGTCACCCCTTCCTGGCGCTGCCGGAGGTCGGCGAGACCCCTTTGGTGAGCGTCTTTTTGCCCACCACGCCCAACCCCACCAGCGGCTTCTTCATGGTGGTGCCCGAGACCGAGCTCCGGCGCATCGACATGTCGGTGGAGGAGGCGTTCAAGATGGTGATGTCGGCCGGCATCGTCGTCCCCAGCGGCCCCGCCCGCCACACCTGGCCGCTGCGCCCAGCGCCCGCCCCCGCCGATGCGGCGCCGATCCACGACCGCGCCGACGACCACATCGACGATGGCTCCGACGACCGCGCCGACGACCGCGCCGACGACCGCGACGACGAGCAGGCTTAAAACAGGTAGTTGGGGACGGTGCTGGCGGTCGGGTGGTAATGACCGGCCGCGCGCAGCGAGACCCAGCCGCCCCGCCCAACCACGAGGTGGTCCACGAGGTGCAGGCCCATCGCCACGCAGAGCTCGGCGAGCCGGCGGGTCATGCTGAGGTCTTGGTGGGAGGGCTCGGGATCGCCGCTCGGGTGGTTGTGCGCCAGCACGAGGTTCCGGGCCCGCAGCAGCAGGCCGAGGCGCAAGATCTCGCGCGGCTCGACCACCACACAGGCGTCGGAGCCGACCCCCACGCAGCGCAGCTCGATGAGCCGCAGGCGGGCGTCGAGGTAGGCCACGTGGAGCTCCTCGACCGGGCTGCCGCGCAGGGGCGCGACGATGAGGTCGGCCATGCGCTCCGGGGTGTCCATGGTCCCCGAGCACACGGAGGGCTCCGACCAAGCGCGTCGACCGAGCTCGATCGCCGCCCACAAGCGCTGCGCCTCGGGCTCCGGGAGGCCGGTGGTGCGGGCCACTACCGCCGGGGTGATGTCGCAGAGCGCCCGAAGGCCGCCGATGGACGCGAGCCAGTCGGCGCCGCGGCCCTGCCGCAGGGGATCGAGGACGAGGGACGCGAGCGCCGCGTCGCTGAGGGGGGCGCCCAAGGTGCGGGCGCGCCCAGTGATTCGGACCATGATGACCTCCGCTGCGGCGCCTGTGCAAGGGCCGGGCCAGCGAAAGATCAAGGAGATACCCAGGCTCGTCGGCGGCTGGCCGACCAAGCGCCTTGGTCAGTCGACCAACCGCCTTGGTCAGCGACGGACCGACCGGCCGCCCCGCTCAGGGGTTGAAGGAGATCTCCACCACAAAGCCCATCTGCTCCGCGTTCACCGGGCCCATGCCGGCGGTCGCCCCCGACGCGCGGGCGCCGAGGCCGCTGAGCTGCCGCTCCAGGTCCGGCCCCTTGGCCGCCGGCACCAGCAGGCGCAGGCTGGTGAAATTGTCCTCTTCGGTGAGCATCGCGCCCCGGGTGGGCCGCCCGCGCCGGTCGAAGGCCTGCCCGCCGAGGCCCTCCACGAGGTTGACGAGCTGGTACTGGACGGAGGGATCGCTCACCATCAGCTGAAAGCCCCGGGGCGGCGGTCCGCTCTCCACCGGTGGGGCCCCGGCGGGCGCGGCGGGCGCGGCGTCTTCGGCCGGCTGCGCAGCGGCGTCCTCGGGGCCCGCTGCGGGTGCTCCATCGAGGGTGGCCTGCTGGACGCCATCTTCGCGCTCCCAATCGGGGACGTAGACCTCGCCGACCTCGCCCGGGGTGGGCGCCCGGGGGCCCGACCGGCGGGGGGCCTGCGCGTCGAGGTCCTGCGGCCCCGGGGTGGGATCGGCCGGCGCCTCGGAGGGCTCCGCGCGCGGGGCGGCGGCTTGAAGGGCGGGCGGCCCCGCGTCCGGCGTCAGGGGGCCCTCGGCGGTGGCGGCGCGCTCCCCGCTGTCCTCGGGCCGGCCCTGGATGACGATGACGACCACCGCGGCGGCGGCGGCCAAAGCCAGGGCCTCGACCGGAAGGCGCCGCACAAAGTCCCGCAAGCGCACCACCACGCCGCCGCCGCCCTCCGCCTCGACCCGGGCCATCACCCGCGCCTCGAAGCCCGGCGGCGCCCGGGTGGGGCCCACGGCGCGCAGCAGGCGCACGGCCTCCTGCATGCCCTCCAGCTCCCCGCGCAGCTCGGCGTCGCGCTCCAGGGCCGCGGCGACCTCGGCGGCCTCGGCCTCGGGCAGATCGCCGTCGAGGTAGGCCGAGAGGCGGTTTCGGGCGAAAAAGGCGTCCATGGGGGCCTCAGGTGACGCAGGGGAGGACGGCGGGGCGCGGTCAGAGGTCGGCGGCGCCGATCCGGCGCCCGAGCGCGAGGGCGAGCTGGTGGCGCGCACGGTGCAGCCTGGACTTGACGGTCCCGACCGGAACACTGAGCAGCTCAGCGATCTCGTCGTAATTCATGTCTTCGAGGTCCCGCAGCACGATCACCGCCCGGTGCCCCTCATCGAGGGCGTCGAGGGCCGCCAGCAGCAGGGCCGAGGCCTCCGACCGCTGCAGGGCCCGATCGGTTCCCGCCCGATCGTCGGCGAGCTCGCGGGCCGGTCGATCGTCCCGCGCGAGGCCCTCGAGGGGCTCGTGGCGATCGCGCGCCCGGCGCTGCTCGTACAAGCGCTTGTTCTTGCAGTGGTTCACCGTCACGCGGGTGAGCCAGGTGGTGAACCGCGCCTCGCCCCGGAAGCCGCCGATCGCCCGGTGCACCGAGACAAAGACGTCCTGGGCCACCTCTTCGGCCAGCGCCGGGTCCCGCAGCCACCGCAGGCACAGGGAGTACACCCGGTCTTGGTGGCGGCGGACCAAAGCGGAGAACGCAGCGAGATCACCGCCTTGCGCGCGCTCCACCAGGGCTTCGTCGGCGGGCTCGCTGACGACGACCGCCAAGGCGCCGCTCATCCCGACGATCAGGGCCGAGGCCGCCGCCGCGCCCAGGGCCAGCAGCCAAGCCGCAGCGGGGGTGCTCGTGGGCAGGTCGAGGAGCGCGGCGCCGAAGCGGATCATCGGGCCTCCGGGCATCGGGCCTCCGCCCACCGGAGCCCCGCGCATCGGAGCGCCGAGCCGCAGGCCGTGGGCGAGGGGGCGAGCAGGGGGCCCGACCCCATGCGCCGGGGGAAGTTCCCCCCGGGTGGTGCTCAGTCGATGATCTCGAGGGGCTCCATGCGCAGCCGGGCGCCGGACTTCACCGCCTCTTGGATCGTGTCGATCGTGAGCTTGGAGAAGGGGAACAGCGCCTTCTTGATCCGCGCGCCCTTGACCGTGACGCCGTCGAGGTTGGCCTGGTCGAGGTCGGCGTTGTCGAGCTGGGCACCGTCAAAGACCGCGTCCTTGAGGTTGGCGCTCCACAAGCTCGCGCCGGTGAGGTTGGCGTTGCGGAAGCTGCAGGAGCTCAGGTTGGCCTCGGCGAACTTGGCCAAGGTCAGGTCCATGTTGTCGAAGGACAGATCGCTGAGATCCACCCCGCGCATGTCGGCGTCCCGGAGGGACTGGCCGCGGCGAATGGCCTCCTGGACCTGCTTTCGGCTCATGGAGCCCGGGCCGCCGAAGAAGTCATCTGCCTCGACCACCGCGCGTCTTCTGCTCATGGGGCTGCACCTTGTTCGATAGGACGTTCGATAGGGCGTTCGATGGGGCGTTCTACAGCGCGCTCGATGGGGCGGACCATCAGGCCGGGGGCGCGCCGAAGCTCTGGGGCCCGCGGGCGGCCACCCGCTCCAGCGAGCGCACGACCTCGCTCGCGAGGGAGCCGTGGGGCGAGCCGCTAAAGTGGTCGGACCAATGGACACCCCCGGGGTTGAGGGTGTTCACCTCGATGAGCTTGCCGCCGATGACGTCCAAGCCGGCGACGACTATCCCGTTTCGGCGCAGGTGGGGGGAGACCGCGGCGCAGATCGCCCGGTCGGCCTCGTCCACCTCGCAGGGAGAGGGCTGGGCCCCCTGTTTGAGGTTGTGGCGGAACTCCCCGCTGGTCCGGTTGCGCTGGTAGGCGCCCATCAGCTCGCCATCCACCCAGAACAGGCGCTTCTCGCCGTCCTCGGCCTCGGGCAAGTAGGCCTGCACGATGGCCTGGCCGCCGAAGGTGCGGGCCTGGATGACCGCCTTCTCCAAGGCGACCTCGTCGCCGGCCGGCACCAAGCGAACGCCCCGGCCGCCGCTGCCCTGGGTGGGCTTGACGACCAGCGGGCCATTTTGGGTGCGGGCGAAGGCCTGGGCCGAGGCCGGCGAGGCCGTGAGCACCGTCTCGGGCCGGGGCACGCCGCTGAGCGAGGCCAGCCACGCTTTGCCCCGGGTGCGGGCCAGGCCGCCGGGGTGGTTGACGCAGATGGTGCCCTGGTCGGCGGCCATCAAAAGGAGCTGCAGCAGGTAGCCGGGCAGCGGGTTGACGCGCAGCAGCAGCAGGTCGATGTTGGACAGCTCGACGTAGCGGCGCGGCGCCGTCTGGCTCTGGATGAGGGTGCTGAGCGCCTCGACGCTCTCGGCGGGCTCATCGATGCACCAGGCCCGGGTCACCAGCCGACCGGCGCTGGTGAGCTCCAGGTCGGTGGGCTCGAGCAGCCGGACCGTGTGGCCGAGGCGGGTCATCGCGTCGATGATGTGGGCGGTGGTCCACGAGGCGTCGATGACCTTGACGCTGGAGACGATGACGGCGACGCGCATGGCGAGCCCAAAGGTGCGGACGCCCATCGGCGTCGGGGCCACCCGCAGGGGCGGGTGCGCCGGCGACCCAAGCGCGCTGCGTGGACGTCGGCCCCGCGGGGTTATTGCGCCGCCTGCCCCGCGCCAACGCTGACCCCGCTCAGCTCCGCCGCCAAGACCGCCGCCATCTCCCGCAGGCGGGGCTCGAGGGCCGGATCGACGGCCGCGGCGCGCAAGCCCTGCAGGGCCGGGCCGCGCTCCCCGAGGCGGCGCCGCAGCTCGGCGCTCAAGTAGCGGGCCCGCGCCGCGTCCGCCGGCCCGAGATCACCGCGCTTCAGGGCGATCTCGTAGTAGCGCAGGGCCTCCCGCTGCAGGCTCGGCTCGAGCCGCCCGGCGGCCTCGCGCAGGATCTGGACGGCCAGCGCCTCCTCTTCGCTCAGCGGCCCGAGCGCCTCAAAGGCGGCGAGGTGGGCGTCCCGCTCCGCCGCGTAGCCGCCGCGGTGGGCGACCCGGGCGAGGTTGAACCGCACAGTCCGCTGCTGGGCGGGGCTGAGCGGCTTCTGCAGCTCCAGGGCGCCCATGTCGAGCAAGCGCCGCGTAAAAGCCGGCCCTTCGAGCAGCATCGTCTCCCCGACCGCCCGGTCGCGCGCCGTCCAGCTCGCCTCGAGGTAGCCATCGGCCAGCTGCAGCGGCGGCCGGCCGAGCGCGGCGTAGACCGCCAAAGCGAGCTGGTGGCGCTCGGTCACCGTGGGCTTCGCCGGGTCCACGAGCTTGGCCTTCGCGAGCGCCAGCGCCTGCTCCACGGCGCGCCGCTGACGGGCGTCGAGCTGGATGCTGAGGTCCTCCTGGTAGACCGAGAACAGGCTGCCCTCGCAGGTCGCCACCCGAAACGACCTCCACTGGCCCTCTTTGGCGAAGGTGGCGGTGTCGGCGTCCCAGCCGCCCACCCGGTTGTCGAGCACCATCCGAAAGCCCCGCACCCGGGCGCTCGGATCAAAGGGGCAGGGCAGGTTGTCCACCGGGACCACCCGCACCGCGGCCGCGGGCGACGCGGCGGCGAGCCCGAGCAGCAGGGCCAAGGCCCCGGGCAGGCCGCGCATCCAGGCCATCCCGCGCGCGGGGCGATTCATCCAACCAGCGTGCTGCACGTCATCTCCTGCTCAGGCCCCGCCGAGATCAGCGCGCCCAGCTCAGGCCCACCGAGACGTGCTCGGTGTCGCCCAGCGCCCCGATGGGCCCGCCTCCATAGGCCAGCGCCTCTTCGAAGGTCTGGGGCGCCCGACGGGGCCCCGCCACCAGCAGCGCCCCGAGCTGAACCCGCCAGCGGTCGTCGATCGCGAAGCTCGCCTGCGGGGTGAGGGCGAGCTCGGAGAAGTTCAGGTCGTAGAGGCCCGCCCCGCTCAGGCTCAGGCGCTGCCGAAGCAGGCGCGCGTCGACGAAGGCAGCCATCAGCACGTCATCCTGGCTGAACATCAGGGGGTACGGCGGCGGAGCGGTGAGGTGCTCGAACCGCGCCTCCAGGCCGACGGTGACCACCGTGCCGAGCGTCCGATCGACCCCAGCCGCCGCGGACACGACCGGGCTCAGGGCGCCGCCGACCCCGGCCGTCTGGATCGGGCGTTGGGTGGTGAAGGCCCCCTCGGCCTTGAGGCCAAATGCGCCCGCAGTGCCCGAGGCCGCCGCCCCAAAAACACCGGTGCGGGGCCGCTTCAGCTGGATCGGGTCTTCGAGGAGCTCGGGCAAGGTGCCGAGGTCGGCGAGCCCCGGCAGCGTCGGGGCGGTGAGCTGCTCCTGGACCTTCGGGGAGGCCACGATCAGCGGGCGGCGGGCCCGGAGGGTGGCGGCCATGAGCTCGATGTCGACGGGGCCGAGCGATCCCTTCAGGCCGCCCGCCACCTCGGCCGCGTCGAGCAAGGGGCTCGGCAGCCCGGCGCTGAGCAGCGCCCCCTCGAGGCCCCGGCGGGTCTGGGCGTCGAGGTCCTGGAGGCTCTGGCCGAGGGCGTCGAAAATGTCCTTGTAGAGGTCGTCGACCACCGGGTCGCTCGGCCGGGCCGCGAGGCCCTGGACCGCCCCTTCGAGCATCCCTTGGCGGATCAACGAGCTGTCGGTGCCCCACAGCGGCACCCGATCGGCGGCCCCCACCGGCAGCAGGGTGGCGCTCCAGATCCACCGCTGGCCCAGCTCCAGCTGCACCGCCGGGCTCGGCAAGCGGCGGACCTCCGGCGGGGTGGCGAGGCCGGCCCGCAGGTCTTGACCGTTGAGCACGTCGAGCGGGCTCAGGGCCACCAGCGCGCCCCGCGGCAAGTACAGGTTGCCCGCGGCGATCCACAGGGGCCCCGCCGGCCCCTGCCAGCCGGTCTCGTCCAAGCGCAGCTCGAAGGCCGCCTCCAGGCCACCGCCGTCCAGCTCGGAGCCGCTCGGACCCCACAGGACGAGGTGCTGCCCACGGGCGCCCGCGAAGAAGGTGCCCGAACCTTGCGGCACCCGGAGCCAGAGCCCGAAGCGGGTGACGGCGTCGATGGTGTCTTCGCCCGGGCGATCGTGCGCGAGATCGACGATGAGCTGCGGATCGACCCGCAGCTTCACCTGGGGCTCAGCGGCGCGGGCGGGGCCGAGGCCGAGCGCACAGAGCAGGGGCAGCAGCAGGGGGGCCACTTAGGGGTGCCGCTCCATCCACGAGGCGGTGAACAGCTCGTCGGGGAGCTCGGCGGGGGGCAGGTTTTGGCGGCTCTCCAGCACCTCGATCCGGGTGCGGGTGCCGGCCTGCAGGTGGGTCATCAGGCTCACCTTGGGGAAGGTGGTGGCGCCTTGGCTCATCACCTCGGTGACCTCGAGGATCTTGAGCGGCGCGCCCTTCTTGTCGAAGAACTCCACCTTGACCGGCAGCTTGTCGCTGCGCCGGACGGTGGTCCGCAGCCGGCCGTAGCTCGACTCCGGGCCCGGAACCGTGTCAATGACCCACTGCACGCCATCTTCGCTGACGAGGCTGTGGGTGGCGTCCTTGGTGCTCGACACCTCGAGGTCCTCGAAGGCGAAGTCGCTGCCCATGAAGCTGCCGCTGCGCGCCTTGCCGGCGATGCGGTTGGTGCGGTGCAGGGCCGGGAGGAACAGCAGCTGCTCATCGCGGGTGTCGGGCTGGTCCACGACCACGAGCTGGGTGCCGGCCACGTCGGCGGGGCTCAAAAACCGGGTGTAGGACCGCAGCACATCACCGTCTCGGCGCACCTTCAGCTCGAATTCCCGCACCCGCTCGGCGCCGGACTTGGAGATCAGCACCATGCGGAGGCGCTGGGCCGAGTTGTCCACCCGACGGCCCTCTTCCGCTGCCTGAAGCACCGCTTTGGGGTCAGTCGCCGCGGCGGCGGGCCCGGGGGCGGCCGCGCAGAGGCACAGGAGCAGGAGGGCCGCGGCGGCGCGAACGGCGCGGGGGGCGACTGGGCTCAGCATGGCGAACTCCGAGGACTACCGGTGGAAAAGGCCCTCAAGCAGGCCAATGACCTCGCCCTTGCGGCGGACGACGAGCAGGGGCCCGTCGGTGAGGCCAGCGACCCGCTCGGCCGTCGAGCCGAGGAGCACGGTCGCGATGCGGCTCAGGCCGCGGCTGCCGACCACGAGCAGGGCGTCGGTGGGGCTGGCGAGCAGGGCCGAGGCGGCGTCGTCGGCCAAGCGCAGCGCGAAGCTCGGCGCCGGGGCGCCGCCCAAAGACGGCAGCACCACCTGCTCGAAGTGGCGGCGGGCGTTCTCGCTCAGCTTCTCTTGGAACTCGGCGTCGGTGCCCTGCCCGCCGATCGCCGAGTCGAGGGTGTACTGGTAGACGGCGTCCACGCTGGGAGCGACCTCCACCGCCGCCTTCAGCGCGTAGGACGCGCAGGTGGAGAAGTCGAGGCCCACCGTGGCCCGCGCGCCCGACCAAGAAGCGCCGGCCGGCACCACGAGCACGCTGCAGGTGACCGCCCGCATCAGCTTGCGGCCCGAGGGGCCCCAGGCCGGCCCGGCGCCGGTGCGGGCCGCGCGGCCGATAACGAGCAGGTCCACGCCGTTGCCCTGGACGATCTCTTCGAGCACCTCCACGGGATCGCCGTGGCCGAACTCCGAGCGCACGCTCACGCCCGGGCCGAGCGCGGCGCGCAGGGCCTCGGCCGCGGCGTCGAGGCCCGGGGGCCGCTCCA
>CANHON010000012.1 GCA_947462115.1 Deltaproteobacteria bacterium
CGCTGCCCCCGGGCAGCCTCGCGCTGCTCTGCCCCTGCGACCTGCCCGCCGTGACCGTCGCGGCCTTCCGGGCCCTGCTCGCCACCGGCGGGCCCACCGTCGCGATCTCCGAAGATGGCGCGCTGCAGCCCTTGCTGTGCGTGCTGCCCGCCGCCTTCGCCGCCGAAGCCGAGCGGCTCGCCTGGGCCCAGGCCCCGGCCCGGGCGCTGGTCGCGGGCTTGCCGACCACCGCGCTCCACGGCGTCCAGCTCGTCAACCTCAACGCGCCGCCCGAGCGCTGGCCCCTCCCATGACACGATGGGGCGCGGCGACGGTGTCCCCCGCCTCGCCCCGGAGCTGAACGTGCCCGATCCGAGCCTGGCCCCCCTGGCCCACCTCCACCTCCCCGCCCACCGGCCGGCGCCCGCCTTCGCCGCGGACGCGCCCCGCCTCGAGCTCAGCCACGGCGGCGACCCGCTCGCGCTCATCGCGGCCCAGGCCGGTCAGGTCGAGGCGCTGCTGATCCTCACCGAGGGCACCGAGCGTCCGCCCCCCGCGGTGATGGCCGTCACCCTCGGCTCGCCCCTGCCGGGCGTCGGGGAGCGGCTGCGCAGCTTGCTGATCGGGCGCGTCGGCCCGGCGGCGGCCTTCGTGCAGATCGGCGCGGGCATCGTCAAGGGCAGCGTGGTGGTGGTCATCCCCGACGCCGACGGCCTCGTGGAGGACCTGTGGTTCGACCTCATCCACCCGCGCCTGCTGGAGCTCGAGCGCCTTGGCCTCGGCGCGCCGGAGGACCCACAGCGGGACGACGCGCGAGAGGACGCGCGGGACGACGCGGGGGAGGACGCGGAGGCGACCGCCCAAAACGCGCCCATCGCCGAGCGGACCCCGCCCGAGGTCGAAGCGCCCACCCAGCGCGCGTTCAGCGTCGATCTCCGCAGCCAGGACGCGGCGCCGCCGGCCGAGGACGCCACCGAGCTCACGGTCGAGCCCGCTTGGCAGCGCGCGCTCAACGACCTGGGCATCGTCCTTCAGGGCCGGGCCAACCTGCCGGAGGCCCTCGACCGCCTCGCGCCGGTCCGCAACCTGCTGGAGCAGCCGGGCGAGCTGCGCCGCGGCGTGGAGACGGACGGCACCGCGTGGATCGTCGCGGGCTTCCCAGCGCTCAAGGGCCCCGCGGCCAAGGTGCTGCTGCTGTCGGACAGCGCGCTGCCCGAGGACCTCGTCGTGCGCGCCCTTCACCGGCACCCCCGGGTGGTCGGCGTCGGCGGTGAGATCGCCACCCCCGGCCTCCCGGCGCGGGCCGACCCCGCCTCGACCCTCTCCGAAGAGCTCGTCGGGCGCGTTGATCCGGAGGGGGGCAGCTTCTTCGGCCGGGACGGCGGCGCGGTCTACTTGCTGCGCGAAGGCCGGGTCTTCCGGTGGGATGGCCGCCGCACCGCCCCGATGGGCAGCCCCGCCCAGGCCCTCGCCACGCTCTGCCTGGATTGGACCCAGCGCTGAAGGCGTTAGACCGCCCTCGGCCCGCCCCGCTTGGCGCGCCGGAGGCGATCGATGAGCACCGACCCGCAGAGCCCCGCCGCCGAGAGCGAGGCCGCCAACGCGATCCTCGAGCCAGCAGCCACCCGGGTGCGCGACCCCCGCAGCGGCCGCAGCGTCTGGCTCGCCAAGCTGATCGAGGGGGCCCGCGTCGATGGCGAGACCCTGCGCTTCACCCTCAAGACCAGCCGCGAGCACAGCGCCGAGGACCGCGAGCGCATCAAGTCCGGCCTGCTCCGGCAGATCGAGGCGGTCGGCTGGCGCGGCCCGGTGGTCATCGCCATGCAGGTGAGCGGGCCGCCCCCGAACCTTTTGATGGCGCCGGAGCACAAGGCCCCGGCCGCCGATCACGGCCACAGCCACAGCCACAGCCACAGCCACAGCCACGCCCACACCCATGGCGACGGCCACAGCCACGACCACGGGCCCGCAGCCCCGGCCGAGAACAGCGCCAAGAAGGGCGATCCCGTCAAGGGCATGAGCGGCCCCGGCATGGGCCCCCACGGCGGCCCCATCGCCAAGCTCCCGCTGAAGGGCGTCCGGCACATCATCGCCGTCGCTTCGGGCAAGGGCGGCGTGGGCAAGTCCACGGTGGCCACCAACCTCGCGGTGGCGCTGGCGGCGGCTGGCCACAAGATCGGCCTGATGGACGCCGACATCTACGGGCCGAGCCTGCCCACGATGATGAACGTGCACGGCAAGCCCTTCTCCAACGACGACAAGAAGATCATCCCCTTGCAAGCGCATGGGGTGAAGTGCATGTCGATCGGCTTCTTGGTGGACGAGCGTGAGCCGGTCATCTGGCGCGGCCCGATGGTGATGGGCGTGGTGCGCCAGTTCCTCCAAGAGGTGGACTGGGACCCGATCGACGTGCTGATCATCGACCTGCCGCCCGGCACCGGGGACGCCCAGCTCACGATGATCCAAGCGGTGGACCTCGCAGGCGCGGTCATCGTCACCACCCCCCAGCAGGTCGCGGTGATCGACGCGGTGCGCGGCGTCGAGATGTTCCGCAAGCTCAACGTGCCGGTGATCGGCGTTGTGGAGAACATGAGCTTCTTGCCGCTCCCGGATGGCACCGTGCTGCGCCCCTTCGGCCGGGGCGGCGGGCAGGAGACGGCCGACCGATACGAGGTGCCCCTGCTCGCGATGCTGCCCCTGGATGAGAAGGTGCGCGAGGCCGGCGATCTCGGCAGCCCCGTCGCCCTGACCGACGACGCGCACGGCCGCCCCTTCCGCGACATCGCGGCCTTGGTGGCCGAGTCTCTGGGTCTTTAGGTGAGCGCACCCCTGCTCGACCGCTTCGGGCGGGTGCACCGCTACCTCCGCATCAGCGTCACCGACCGCTGCAATTACCGCTGCGTCTACTGCATGCCGGCCGAGGGCCTCAGCTGGCTGCCCCGCGAGCACCTGCTGCGCTACGAAGAGATCGGCCGCCTGGTCGGTGTTTTCGCCAAGCTCGGCGTGCACAAGGTGCGGCTCACCGGCGGCGAGCCGACGGTCCGGGCGGACATCGAGGCGCTGGTGGGCGCCGTGGCTGCCCACCCCGGCATCACCGACCTCGCGATGACCACCAATGGCCACACCCTCGCGCGCCTCGCGCCGCGGCTGGCGGCGGCCGGCCTCCGCCGGGTCAACGTGAGCATCGACAGCCTGCGCCCGGAGCGCTTCGCGGCGCTCACCCGCGGCGGCGAGCTCGGGCGGGTGCTGGCGGGCATCGACGCGGCGCTGGCGGCGGGCCTCCGCCCCGTCAAGCTCAACGCCGTGATCATCGGCGGTGAGAATGACGACGAGGTGCTCGACCTCGTGCGCTTCGCCGGTGAGCGCGCGCCGCACCTCGCCCTCCGGTTCATCGAGTACATGCCGTTTGGCGAGCGGTGGCACCGCAGCGTGCCCTCCGCTGAGCTCCGCCGCCGGATCAGCGCGCAGCACGCGCTTGAGCCCCTGCCGGCCCCGGCGATGGGCGACGGCCCGGCGCGCACCTGGCGGGTCGTCGAGAGCGGCCTGGAGCTCGGCTTCATCAGCCCCCTCAGCGAACACTTCTGCGCGACCTGCAACCGCCTGCGCCTGCAGAACGACGGCCACCTGCGCACCTGCCTCGCCCACGAGGACACGCCCTCGCTGCGGGACCTGCTGCGGGCCGGGGCCGACGATGACGCGCTGGAGCAGGCCATTCGGGCGATGGTGATGGCCAAGCCCGAGGGTCACGCGGCGCTCATCACCGGCGGCGTGCCCTTCGAGGGCGTGATGACCCGCATCGGCGGCTGAAGCGGCCCCCACGGCGCGCGTGCGCTGACCAGGCGCAGGCGCGGCGGTTAGACGCCGCCGACCCCGGCGCCCCCCTCCGCCCCTGCCGATGCACGCCCGGTCAGGGCGCCGCACCCACCGTCGTTTTGGAGTCGAACATGGCCATTGGCCTCCTCGCCGTCGCCGCCCTGGCCTTCCTCGGCGTCTGCGCGCTCGCCTGGTCCGGCAGCCTTGGGCTCAAGGCCATGATCTTGCTGGCCGTCGCGGCTGGGACCTACTTCGTTGGCCGCCAAAAGCTGCCCACGGCGAAGCGAAAGGGGCCGGACGGGGTGGCCAAGATCGGCTTTACGCTGGCGGGCTGCATGGCCCTGCTGCGGCACCCCATCGAGGTCGAGGGACAGGGCAAGCTGCCCGTCTACGACGCCATTTTGGCCTACATCGACCAGGTCGATTCCTCCACCTTCATCACCTTCGCCCTGGTGGCGATGGCGGTGAAGTTCGTCGGGGTCATCAGCTCGGCCTTTGGCTGGCACCTGCTGCTCGTCGGCCAGGGGGTGCGCTACCCCTTCTGGCAGAAGGTGATGACCAGCTTCCTCATCGGCCGCTTCATTGGCACCTTCTTGCCCTCGACCATCGGCCTCGACGGCTACACCCTCTACGAGGCCGGCAAGTACAGCAACCAGTGGGCCCGGGTGATCACGGCCAAGACCCTCGAGAAATTCGTGGGGATCACCGGGCTCTTCTTGGGCATGCTCGTGACCCTGCCCTTCGGCTACTCGGTGATCGTGGACGTCACGACCAAGGCCGGCGCCCCGGAGCGCGCGCCGCTGCTCGCGGGCCTCATCGCCGCCATCGCCGGCTCGATCTGCCTCACCGTGGTGGTGGGCCTCGTCTGGCCCACCTTCATCCAGCTCATCATGGGCGTGGTGGAGCGGGTCGGCGGCCTCGTGCTCGTCGGGCCGCTCCACAAGATCCAGGGCAAGGTCCTCGGCGTGCTCGGCCAGTTCAAGGCCAGCGTGGGCTCCTACCGCGGCAAGGTGGGCCTGCTGATGGCCGTCCTCGCCGCCAAGTTCGTCACGCACTTCACCACCGCCGTCGTCTACTACTTCACCGCCCTCGCCATCGGCGTGAGCACGGCGGAGTTCTGGCCGATCACCTTCGGCTCCACCATCCAGATCTTGGCGACCCTGTTCTCCCCGACCATCGCTGGCGAAGGGGCGCGCGAGGCCTTCCAGAGCATCTTGTTGAGCAACCAGCTCGGCGGCGTGGCGCAGGCGGTGCTCTCCGGCGCGCTCGGCTTCCTCGCGGCCGAGGCCGCCACGCTGTGGGGCGGCGCCTTCATGTGGGTTCGGAAGCCGGGCTGGCGGCCCAACTTCGCCGAAGTGGACGGCAAGCAGGTGGACTACGCGTGGATCAACGACGCCGAGGACACCGGCTTTGACGCCGACAAGATCGCCGCCGCCCGCGCCGCCCACGCCGCCGACCGCCGCTGAGGGGGCGCAAGAGGGTCGCGAGGTGACGCGGGCACGCCCCGTTCGGAGCAACGTCCAGTACACCATTCTCGACGCTGTCCTCCAACATCGTCCCCGCGCCTCCGCCCGTCCTGTACTTCGGCGGCCGCAAGCGATACCATCCCGGCCGACCGGAGGCCCTGGCCCATGCTCCCTTTCTGCACCCCCCCGACCTCCTTCCTTCGCCCCGCGATGGCCGCCGCTGCGCTCGTGTCGCTGGGCCTCGGCTTGCTCGGGGCGCCCGAGGCCTCCGCGGCTTGGCCCAACGACGTCCGCCTGAGCCAGCTCGGCACCTTCAACGGTGAGCCGGTCACGGACACCGGCGCGACGCGCGCGGCCTACCAGCAGGTGGTCCGAGAGTTCGGCGCGGCCATCGCCAACCGGCCGAGCATCGCCCGCACCAGCGGCCTCCACGGCTTCGACCTCAGCCTCAACACCAGCGTCAGCTGGATCGAGGACGGCGAAGAGGGCTCCCTCAAGCCCGCCCCCTGGGAGCGCGTCCACCCCGACGGCGATCCCAACGGCACGGTGTTCTCGCCGAGCCTCACGCTGCGCAAGGGCCTGCCCCTCGGCCTCGAGGGCGGCGCCACCCTCGGCTACGTCGGCGGCTCCAGCCAGACCACCTTCGGCGCCTTCGGCCGCTGGGGCATCGTCGAGGGCTACAAGCAGTACCCGGACCTCACCGTTCAGGTCGGCTACTCCGGGCTGGTCGGCAACGAAGAGCTGGATCTCGGCGTGGTCGATACCAGCTTCACGGTCGGCTACACCCTGCCCTTCGGCCGCAGCCCTGGCATGAACTCCGCGAAGTTCTCGCCCTACCTCGGCGCCGGCTGGCTCAAGATCAAGGCCGCGCCCCGCATGAGCGACAGCGACCGCGAGGCCCTCGGCCTGCGCGAGGTGAGCGGCTTCAAGGGCAACAAGGCCTTCACCGAGGGCATGTCGCCGGCCACCATCCACATCGGCGCCCGCCTGCAGAGCGGCGACGTGCAAGTGCAGGCCGCCACCCTCCTCACGACGACCCAAGACCGCCTGACCCCCGGCGTCAACGTCGGCATCGGCTACGTCTACTGAGCTCGGCGACGCCCGCCAGAGCCGCAGCGCCCCCAAGGTCCAGGCCTTCGGGGGCGTCGTCGCGCAGGGGCAGCGCCGCGCGGCGGGCCATCGGCGCGCCCGGCCTCCCGCTCGGCCTGGCCCTCGGCCTCGGCCCCAGCGCCTGGGCCCCCGCCGTCCTCGCCGCGCCCACGGTGCACATCGAGGCGACCGTCTCCGAGGATCTGCGGCAGGTCGATGGGATCCTCCGCTTCGATCCCGCGGATGGGCTGGCTTTTCAGGACCTGCTCAGCGGCCTCCCCATCCCCACCGACGACCAGCTCCGCCGGGCCACCTTCCCATTTCGGGCGGAGGCCGGCACCCTGCGGATCGAAGCGGAGGGCCCCGGTCAAGTGCGCTTCACCGCCCGCCTGCCCCGCCGCTACGGCGCCGCCGGGAGGGTCCCGGGGCGCGGCCTGTTCGTGAACGGCCTCTGGCACCCCCAGCCGACCCGAGACGGCGCGCCGGTCCAGGCCCTGTGGCAGGCCAGCCTGCACCTGCCCGAGGGCGTGGCCGCCGCGCTGAACAACGTCGCAGAGGTCAATCCCGACGACCGAACGCTGCGCTATTCCGGGGAGGCCGCGCACCTCGGCCTCGCGGTGGTGCCCGGCGGGCGGGTCGACCGGCTGGAGGGCGCCGTGACCCCGCTGCGGGTGCTGCGCCGCGGACCGAGCCCCCGGCGCCGCGACGCCCGGCTCCTCGCCGCCGCCGACGAGGTGGCGCGCCTTCAGCCGCGCCCCGAGGGGCTCGTCGACCTGCTGGTGATCCAGAGCCCCGACCGCCGCCGCATCGCCCGAAGCAGCGCGCAGACCGTGTTTTTGAGCGATCGGGCCTTCCGGGTGAGCCTGGGGCTGTGGAGCTACCACACCGCCCCCGTCCGCCGTGCGCTGCTGAGCGCCAGCGCCGCCGGGGCCGAGCCCTGGGCCGCGGGCGTGGGCGCAGCCCTGCTCGACGGGGTGGAGGGCCAGCCGCCCGCCGACCTCAAGGAGCAGCTGCGGTGGGCGGCGTGGATCCCCGAGGTGGACCAGCTCCTCTACGACGGCCGGCTGCCGTTCTACGCCGACATCATGGGCGAGGCCTGGCCGGGCGACAAGGTCAAGGACGACCCCGCCGAGCGCCTCGCGCCCACCACCCCGCCGGTGGCCGTCGCCCAGCGGGCCCGCGCCCTGCTCGGCGACGCGGCCAGCGCCCAGCTCGGCCGTGCCCTGCTCCAGGGGGAGGCGCCCGCCGAGGCCGCGCGCGCCGTCGGCCTCGACCCGGCGCTGCTCCTGGCCTGGCGCCCCGATCCGCCGCCCTCGGCGCTGAGCCTCCGGGTGCGCCCGCAGCCGAGCGCCGAGGCCCCGGAGGCCGTCGCGATGGAGCTGCGCCGAGCCGGTCCGCCCGACCTGCCGCCGACGCCCATCACCCTGTGGTTCAGGGGGCCAGACGGGCCGGGGGAGCGCCGCTGGGACGCCCCGGCGGGCCCCGGCGAGGTGACCTTTGTGCTGCCGGCCGCGCCCGAGGTCGCCCACGTCGACCGCGCCGGTGTGGAGCGCCAAGACGACCGCAGCGACGACCGCTGGCCCCGCCGGTGGACGACCATCGCCAGCTTCTTCCCCACCGAGCTCGCCCTGAGCGCCGGGCGGATCAGCGGCGCCGCCGACCTCGCCTTCCGCCGGCAGTACGACACCCACAACCTGTACCTCGGCTCGATCTCCACCGACCCGATGAACCTGTTCAGCGCCGATCTCGGCTACATCCGGGCGATGGGGCCGCTGCAGGATCACCGAAACCGTCCGCTCCGCTGGTCGGTCGGCGGCGGCCCGAGCCTGCTGGACTCTGGCTTCCGCAGCACCGCGGGCGGTCAGGTCGCGCTCGGCGCCTGGACCGGCTTGTCGCACGAGACCCGCACCGACACGCTGTTCCCACGAAGCGGCCACCGCCTGTCCATGGGCCTATCGGGCGGCCTCGTGCCGGGCGGCGCGCGCTGGGGCACCGTGGCCGCCGGGGGCGTCGGCGTGCTCGGGCTCGGCGGGCGGGCAGCGCTGGCCAGCCGGCTCAGCGGGGCGCTCACCGAGGGCGAGGTGGCGCACCGCCTGCTGCCCCTCGGCGGCGGCGACGGGCTCAGCGCGCTGGCCACCCGCGATGTGCTCGGTCGAAGGCGGGCCTTGGCCGCCGTCGAGCTGCGGGGCCAGGCCCTGCGCTTCGTGAGCGTGCCCGGTCCGCTGGTCTGGCTGTCCGACGTGCAGCTCTCGGCCGGGCTGGAGGCCGGCGCGCTGAGCGGCGCCGAGGAGGGCTGCGGCGCGCCCGGGGAGTGCACCTGGGCCGGCCTCGGTTGGACCGGCGGCGTTGCCCTCACGGGCGACGTTTTCGGCGTTCGCCCCACCCTGCTCGGCCTGTGGCTGGCCGCGCCCCTCTGGCTCGAGCTCGGCGGCCCCGCGCCCGCCCCACCGCCCGAGGGCGCCCTTCAGACCTACGTGCGCTTGACCCAGCCCTTCTGAGCGGCCGAATCAGAGCGCCATGGTGGTCGAGATCGTCACCGAGTAGACCGAGGTGCAGTTGTAGGGCCAAGAGGCGGCGTAGACCCGCACCGCCCAGTTGTCCTCGTCCTCGAACAGGCTCTGGTTGTAGTTGATCGTCAGCCGGCCGGAGCCGGCCGTGCTCGACACGACCCGGGGGGTGCCGTCGAGGTTCCACAGCTCCAGCACATAGGAGCCGGAGGTGGCGAAGGTGCCCGCCGTCGCGTTGATCCGCAAGGTCAGGAGGCTGTTGTCGTCGGCGTCGAAGCGGAACCAGTCTTGGTCGCCGGCCTCATGGAAGCGGAGGCCCGCCAAGGAGGCGGTGCTGCCGGCCCAGAAGCTGCCCCCGACGCTGCCCAGGTCGTAGGGCGCGGCGCTGGTCTCGTTGGGCTCGTAGGTGTCCCACCAGTCCTCATTGATGTAGCCGTCGCAATTGTCATCGAGCTCGTTGCAGTCTTCGTAGCGGCCGGGGCTCAAGGAGCTGTCGCCGTCGTTGCAGTCCCCCTCGTTCTCGGTGAAGCCGTCGCGGTCGTCGTCGCGGTTCCGCGGGTCGGTGATCACGAGGGTGCGCGATGCGCTGCCCGCCTGCCCGTCGCTGTCGACGGCCTCGAGGGTGATGACGTGGGTGCCCTCGACCAGGCTGGTGCTCACCACGGTCTCGCCGGTGCTGGCCGGGTTCCCGTCGAACAGTGTGCCCTGGATGCTGCTCTCCCAGTTCACCACAATGGCCTCGTTGTCGGTCTCCCGATCGGAGACCGTGCCGCGGAGCACCACCGCGTCGGTGGTGTCGAAGGCCGCCCCTTCCGCCGGGCTGTCGATGCTCACCCGGGGGCGCCCATCGCTGAGCATCAAGATCTCGACGACGTCCTCGGTGACCTGGCCGGTGGCGTCCGTGGCCCGCAAGGTGACCACCGCCGGGCCCTCCGACAGCGCGCTCACGTCCACGTCGACCAGGCCGTCGGCGTTGGGGAAGCCCTCCCACAGCAGGCCGTCGGGCACCGAGACGAGGCTCACCGCGACGGTGTCCGCCGACTGATCATCGTCGGTGACCGCGGCGATGAAGGTGACCACGTCGCCGATCACAAACTCGGCGCCCTGGCTCGGGCTCACGAAGCTGGCGCGCGGCGGCGAGCCCTCCGGCTCCGGCTCCTCGTCGGGCACGTCGCCCACGGTGATGAGCACGCTCGCGATCTCCGAGGCGCCGTCTAGGTCGATGGCCTTGAGGGTCAGCAGGTGCTCGCCCTCGGCTAGGCCCGTCACGTTCTGCACGACGTTGCCCTCGACGTCGGGCGGGTCGCTGCCGAGCTCGGCGGGGTCGGCGACGTTGCTGGTCCACAGGATCTGCAGCGAGGTGGGATCGTCCTGCGGGTCTCGGGCGACGCCGACCAGCTGGATGATCCCGCCGCCGTCCACCAGCTCGCCATCGGAGGGGCTCACGATGCTGACCGAGGGCGCCGTGTTGAACTTGCCGAGCGACTGGCTGTTGCAGCCCGCCGACAGCGCGGCGATGGACAGGGCGTGGAGCGAGCGGGCGTTCAAGATCGATGGGCGCATGAGGTCCCCAAGGCTGGGCAGGGTGCAGCGCGGCCGGAGGGCGCCGAGCGGTGGCCGGGGTGGGACCCCGCAGATCCGGTGTCCGAGCATACTCTGACCAGCCCCAGCTTCAAGGCCACGCCGCTCAGGCGCGCTGGGGACGGCGCCGCCGCCAGATGACGGCGAGCACGCGGGCCACGGCGTCGTAGAGGTCCGCGGGCACGGTCTTGCCCTCCTTGACCCGCGCGAACAAAGCCCGGGCGAGCGGGCGGTTCTCCACCTGGGGCACGTCGTGGCGCGCGCCCTCGGCCTTGATGGCCTGCGCCAGCCGATCGACGCCCTTGGCCACGACGACCGGGGCCGGCGCCTCGGCCTTGCGGTAGCGCAGGGCCACCGCGTAGTGGTCGGGGTTGGTGATGATGATGTCGGCCTTCTTCACGTTCTGCACGGTGCGCGCAAAGGCCAGCTCTTGGGCTCGTTTTCGTCGCGCCTGCTTTAGGAGCGGGTCGCCGTCCTGATCTTTGTTCTCGTCCTTGACCTCCTTGCGGGTCATCTTCATCTTCTCGTGTACTCGGTAGGATTCATACAGATAGTCGAAGAAGGCGATGGCGATGGCCAGCGGCAGCGCCCGCCACAGCACCATCAGCGCCAGCTCTCGGAGCGTCATCATCGTCGCGACGGGCGTGCTGGCCGCCATCGAGGGGATGATGGCGAAGCGCTCCTTGATGTCGGTGTAGACCAGCCAGCCGACCAAGGCGATCTTGGCGATGCCCTTGAGCAGCTCCACCACCGGCTTGGGCGACATGAACTTCTGTTTAAAGCCCTCGTAGGGGTTGAACTTGTTGATGTCGAACTTGAACGGCTCTTTGGGAAAAGCCCCCCACTGCTGGTAGAGCCCGACGAACATGGCCGCGGCCCACAAAAAGGACAGGATCGGCGCGAGGCCGAGGAGGAGCTGGAAGGCGGTGGCGCGACCGAGCTCCATCATCGCGTTGAGGTCGCCGGACTGGTCGGGGATCCGCAGAAAGGCGAACTGGAAGGTGTTGCTGATGCTCTGGCCCAAGTTCGGCGCGAAGGTCAGGAAGGCGATGGCCGCCGCCGCGAGCCCCGCCGCGCCGTTGATCTCGGTGGACTTGGCGATGTCGCCGCGGTCCGCGAAGTCGCGCTGGCGCTTGGCGGTGGGCTCCTGGGTCCGCTCCTCGCCCTCGTCTTCACCCGCCACCGCGACCGCCCGCGAGGCCAATCACCTCTGGAATCGTCTCAATGGCTTGCCTGACGAAGTTTTGGTGCTGGGTCAGCACGTGCGGCAGGGCCGTGATCCACACCAGCTCGCCGCCGAAGATGGTGAGGATGAAGCCCACGCTAAAGTAGATGTTGAGCTGGGGGGCCAGCTTGGTGATGGCCGCGACGAACATGTTGATGAGGAAGATGAGGCCGATGGTCGGCGCCGCGAGCCGAAAGCCCACCACCATCATCTCGCCGCTCAGGTCGAACCAGGGCAGCGCGCCCTCCAGCGGGCTCGCGACCGCGCCCGGGGGCACCAGCCGGAAGCTGTCGGCGACGATGGTGAGCACCTCGAGGTGCATGTCGGCGCCGAGGAAGACCGCCCCGGCGAGGAGGCTCGCCATCAAGGACAGCGGCCCCTGGGTGGTCTCCATGTTGGGGTCGAAGGCCACGGCCGCGGCTTGGCCGGTCTGCCCGTCCATGAGCTGTCCGGCCAGCGACAGGCTGTCATAGGCCAGCCGCAGCGTGCCGCCGATGAGCACGCCCATCAGCACCTCCGCCCCGATGCCGAGCACGAGCGTCGCGAGCGTCGCGGGGATGGGCCCGCCGGCGACGCCCGGGGTGATCACCATGGTCAGGCCGAGGGCGAGGAAGGCGCGCACCATCGACGGGATGTTCTTCATGCTGATCACGGGCAAAAAGCCCAGCACCACCGCGAGGCGGGTCCCCACGAGGGAGGCCGTGACCAGCCAAGCGACCGTCGGCATGCCGGCTCCTAGCGGGTGGTCTCGCCCACCGACTCAAAACAGAGCGTCGCGAAGTTGACCATCTGGTTGAGCATCCAGCCGCCCATGATGCTGAACACAAAGAAGACCGCGGCGATCTTGGGCACAAAGACCAAGGTCATCTCTTGGATCTGGGTCACGGCCTGAAACAGGGAGATCACCAAGCCGACCGTCATCGCGGTGAGCAGCACCGGCCCCGAGATGAGCGCGACCGTCGTCAGCGCCTGTTGGCCCCAGAAAAGAGACTCGCTGATGTCCATCTGCGCCTCAGAAGCCCGCGGCGAGCGAGCGGAACAAGAGCGACCAGCCGTCCATCAAGACGAAGAGCAGCAATTTGAAGGGCAAGGAGATGATGATCGGCGGCAGCACCATCATGCCCATGCCGAGCAGGATGTTGGCCACGATGATGTCAATCACCAAAAACGGCAGGTAGATCTTCACCGCGATGATGAACGAGGTCTTGAGCTCGGAGAGCACAAAGGCGGTCACCACCGCAGGCGTCGGCACGTCGTCGAGGGTCTCGGGGCGGGCCATGCGCCCGACCTCCATCACCACCGCGAGATCGTTGCGACGGGTGTTGCGGAACATGAAGCCGCGCAGGGGCTGAAGCCCCACCCGCACCGCCTCTCCGGTCTCGAGCTCGCCCGCGATGTAGGGGTCCACCGCGGTGTCCACCACCTCGTTGAGCTCGGGACGCATCACCAAAAGCGACAGGAACAATGAGATACCGACGATGACCTGGTTCGGCGGGGCCTGCTGCAAGCCCATGGCCTGGCGGAGCAGGCTGAGCACGATGATGAAGCGCGTGAACGGCGTCATCACCAGCAGCAGCGCCGGGGCCAAGCTGAGCCCGGTGAGGATGGCGAGCACCCGCACCGAGGTCGCGACCGGCATCTCCCGGATCTCCTCCGAGAGCTCCACCACCGAGCCGCCGAAGGGGTCGGCGGGCAAGCTGGGCTCGGCCACCGCCTGCGCCCAGGCGGGCGCGCAGAACAGCAGCGCCGGCAGCACGAGCAGCGCCGCGAAGCCGGCCCAGCGGAGGGCGGCGGCCAGCGCTGAGGGGGCGAAGCGGCCGAAGCCAACGATCGCGGCCGTGCAGGCAGAGGCGGAAGCGGAGAGCGGGGTCATGCAGCGCAGGTTCATCCGAGCAAGCCCCGAAAAGTGTAGGCCCCGGAGGGGCGGTCAGATGCCTCGTCTAGCGCGTCCTGCTCATCTTCGCCGCGCTCTGCGAGCACCTCGGCGATCAAGTCCGAGCGCGGCGCCAAGGGCCGGGGCCCGGCGGCCGGGGCCCTGGGGGCGGCGGTCCGGGCCCCTCCGCCCGTCCGGGCGGCCTCCCCGCTCCGCGACGGCGGGTCCCCCGCGACCGAAGCCGGGCCCTGCCCCCGGTCCGCGGGCTCCGAGGCTCGGGCGGGCTCAGCGGCGCGGGCCACGGCGGCGAGGGGGGCGGCGAAGGGTGCGACGGTCGACTCCGCAGCGCCGAAGTCGCGCAGCCCGTCCAGCTCGACGATGAGCCGAGGGGCCCCACCGCCGTGCCCCACCAGCAAGCGGCGGAGGGCGCCGTCGGCGTCTTTGACCTCCACCACGCTGATGCCGCCACCCTGACCGAGCGAGGTGGTGCTGATCACCCGCAGGCTCGCCGGGGCGACCACCACCCGGCGGCGCTCCCAGACCTTGCCGGCGACCCAGGCGAGGCCCAGGCCGACGATCACCGCCCACACCCACACGGGGCTCTGAAACGGCAGGCTCGGCGCCACGACCGGGCCGCGCTCGGCGGGCGTGCCTGGCTCATCGGCGGCCCCAAAAAGCCGCTCGTAGGTCGCTTCTTCGGCCTCCCGAGCATCGGGCGCGGGGCTCGGTTCGCCCGAGCCTACGACCGGCGCGGCCACCGTGGACCCCGGTGCCGCCGTTGGCTGCGCCGCCCCACCGGTCTCGGTGGATGCCGTTGGGGGCAAGGCTGGCCCGAGCACGGGCCCCGCCGCAGGGGCCTCTGGCGCCGCGGTGGCGGGCGCGGCTGCCCCGACGGTCGCGGATGGCTCCGGGGAAGGATCCGCGGCGGGCGCGGCAACGGGCGCGCGACGACGACCGCGGCGCTCTTGGGCGCCCGCGTCCGAAGGGCCAACCCCAAGGCAGAGCGCGGCCAGCGCGAAGGCGGCCCAGCGCGCCATCAGGCCTCCTCCGCGCCCTTGCCCACCATCTCGGTGACACGCAGGGCCACCCGCTCCCCCACCATCACGAGCTCTCCGCGCGCCAGCACCTTTCCGCCGACGACGAGGTCCAGCGGACGGTCTTGGGGCTGATCCAGCTCCACCAGGTCATCCACGTCGAGGCCGGCGATCTCCTTGAGCACCATGCGGCGGCGCCCCAATTCGATCACCACGTCGACCGGGATGTCGCCGAGGAAGGTCACGCTGTTTGCCCCGGAGGGCTCGCCTTTGCGGCTCATCAAAACTCCGTCGCGATCGGTCGACCGCGCCATGCGGGGCGCCCGCTGTCAGCCCCCACGTGCGAGGCCGGCGCCCGTGCTTCCTCGTCCGGCCCTTCTACCACGCACCTGCCGTCCACTTCAACGTCGCCCGCGTGAACGCTACGCGCCCTTCACTCCGGCCGCTTCTTGACCCGGATGCAGCGCTGCCCGTTGCTGTGGCCTGGCTCGCCCAGCCACACCGCCTTGCCGTTCACCCGGAGCGTCGCGGTGTCGAGCCGCCCGAGCGGGATCAGATCCCCGACCTGGAGCTGCTTGAGGTCGCGGACCCGCATCGTGAGCCGCGCCATCTCGGCGACGAGGTCGAGCTCCACCGGCATCACCCGACCGATGTCCGGGGCGGGCCGCTTGCGCTCGAGGGTGGGCCGCACCCCGGCCGCGCCCCGCAGCAGCGCGGCCGGCACCGCCACCAAGATCTTGCCGAAGTTGCCCTCGGCGGTGCTGACGTCGAAGGAGGCCAGCACCAGGTCTTCGTCGGCGTTGTCGGCGCTCACGACGCGGCTGTGGCCCGGCACGCCCTCGACCTCGATGGTCGGCGGCGTGCCCGCCTGCCAAGAGAGCCGAAGGTCCTGGAGCATGTCCCGCACGACCCGGGCGGCGATCCGCACCTGCACGGGGCTCAGCGCCTTGCCGACGGCGTCCGGGCCGGTGGGCTCCACGTCATCGGGCTTGTCGTCGCCGAGCATGGCGCCGATGACCCGCACGAGCAGGTCCCGCTCCAAGATCATCAGACCGGGGAGCTTCGCTTTGTCGAAGCGCAGCAGACAATAGACCGAGGTCTCGGTGTGATCCGGGTCCGACTTCAGCGCCAGGAGCGCCGTCTGGCTGACGCCCTCCAGCTGCACCTGAAAGTTGGTCGAACACCGGTTGACCAATCGAGAGCGCAGCTTGAAGCCGAGCAATCGAAAGAACTCCTCCACAGATGGCAGGAGCGGGGGCTCAGACTTCGGCGCCTGGGCGCGGCCGAGCAACAGGGAGGATGCGCCAGTGGTTGCCATCAGGACTGCTCCGAGCGGGAACGCGAGGGAGAGCCCTCGCTCACTGCACCACGAACTCGGTGTAGTAGACGCGTTGAACCTCGACGCCCTGAGACTCCAGCACCGTGTTGAGGTTGCGCTGGATCTCGTCCCGCAGCCGCAAGCGGCCATCGGCCCCGTCGAGGTCGAGGTAGGAGTAGTCGCTCGCGAGGGTGATCACCGCGTCTCGGATGTGGGCCTTGCGCAGCTCTACCGCCGCCTGCAGCGTGGGAGGGCCCTCAAGCGCCAGCTTCATCGCCAGCTTTCGACCGCCGGCGCTGTCCTTTAGGTTGAGCGTGAAGGACTCCAGCTCGACCACCGCCGTCTTGGCCGCGGCGGGAGCGCCCGCCACCGTCGCGCCCGCTGCGCCCGTCGTGCCCGCTGCGCCAGCCTCTGCCGGAGCGGCAGCGGCACCTTCGGCGCCCTCAGGCTCCGCAGGCGGGCCCGCGATCGTGTCCTTGAGGAAGAACATCGCGCCGCCGCCGATGAGGAGGCACACGAGCCCCACCACCAACGACATGATCAACGGCTTGCGATCCTTCTTCCCGCCGCCCTCGGGGGCTGCCCCATCGTCCGCCATGAAAACCTCCGGCCCCACCTTGTAGCGCGTCGGGCGCCGGGGCGGCCACCTCAGTCCGCCGAAGAAGCGTGCTGCGACCGATCTTCACCGCCGATCGGCGCGCCACCGGCGCCGGATCAGCGGGGCGTGAGCCCGCCCGTCGCCTGCTCGACCTGGAACAGCGCGTCATAGGCCGCCGGGTCTTCGCTCTGGATCACCAGCTCCACGCGTCGGTCCCAGGTCGGATCCTCGGCGCTGGCGTTGGAGGGGCGAAACTGGCCGAAGCCGGTCGCCTCCATGTTCTTGCCGTCGATGGGACCGCGGGTCTGCATGGCCTGGACCACCGCGACCGCCCGCAGGGACGACAGCTCCCAGTTGCCCTCGGAGTTGCCGGTCTCGTCGGTGTGCCCCTCGACGATGATGTGCACCGGGTAGTCCTTCACGGCGCGGGCGACATCGGTGAGCAGGCTGAAGGCCGCCGGGTGGAGCTTGGCGCTGCCCGGCTGAAACAGCACCCGATCGCTGAGCGCCACGCGCACCTCGGTGCGGGTGCGGGTCATCTTGACCAGATCGTCGGAGACGTGCCGAGCCAGGTCCTCTTGGAGCCTGGACATGATGGGGATGAGGTTGTCCATCGGCTGGGTGATGTCTTGGGGCTGCTGCGCGGGATCCGGAGACTTGCCCAAGATCAATGTGTTGTCGCCCTTGGCGCTGAGCGCCATGCGGATCGACTCGAACACCGCCTCCACCCGGCCGACCTCCTCAAAGTTGGCCATGGAGATGAGCAGTACGAAGAAGGTGAGCAGCAAGGTCACCATGTCCGAGTAGGTCACCATCCAGAAGGGCGCGGTGGGCGCACCCCCACCACCGCTGTCTGGCTTTTTCCGCTCTTTTTTGCCCATGCCGCCCTCACCTCACCGAACCGAATCGGCCACCGTCCGCCGGACTGGAGCCCGGCCTACGATTAGCTCGCCTCGCTCAGGCGCTCCTTCGGGGGAAGCTGGGCGTTGAGGCGATCCACGAGGAAGCGCGGGCTCTCCCCTGCGAGGATGCTCAGCAGGCCCTGCACGACCAGCGACTTCTCGGCGACCTCATCGGCGCTGCGCATCTTGAGCTTGTGCGCCAGCGGGAGCGCGAACATGTTGGCCATGACCGCGCCGTAGAAGGTGGTCAGCAGCGCGACCGCCATCGCCGGGCCGATCGCGGTGGGATCGTCGAGGTTCTGGAGCATCTGCACGAGGCCCACGAGGGTGCCGATCATGCCCATCGCGGGGGCGTAGGTGCCCATCTGATCCATCAGGTCGGCGCCGTCCTTGTGCCGCGCCGCGATGTTGTCGATCTCGTTGTAGAGCACCTCTTCGATGGCCGAGGGATCGTGGCCATCGACGACCATCTGGATGCCCTTCTTGAGAAAGTCGTCGTCTTGGTCGGCGACCATGTCCTCCAGCACGAGAACGCCCTCGCGGCGCGCGCGGCTCGACATCTCCCGCATGAGCTGCAAGATCTGCTCGGGGCTCTTGGACTTGTGGAAGAAGCCCTTGCGCATCACCGCTGGCATGTCCTTCATCTTCCCGCCTGGGAAGCAGACGAACATGATGCCGAAGCTGCCCAGCACCACCATCAGGATGGATGGCCAGTCGATGAAGGCGCTGATGGGGCTGCCGATCAGGATCGCGGCGAGCGTGAGCACCGCCGCGCCGCCCAGGCCGCCTACGGTTGCGAAGTCCATGGAGACACACCTCTTGCGCCGCAACGGCGCGGAAGCTCGCCAACTTGAGCGCACTGCGCCCTGATTCACCGGAGCCCGAGAAGGCCGGCCCTCCGGCGGATCGCGCGGCTCAGACCAGCTGGACCAGCTCCTGGAGGGTCGAGTTGGCCGTGTCAATCATGCGGGCGTTCGCTTGGTAGGAGCGCTGGCTCGTGATCATGTTCACGAACTCGCGCTCCAGGTCGACGTTGCTCTGCTCCAGGGAGTTTCCAGCGATGCGGCCCCGACCGCCGGTGCCCGCCACGCCGATCGCCGGGTCGCCCGAGCCGATGGTGGCGCGGAACAGCGTGTTGCCGGTGCGCTCCAGCTCGGCGTTGGCCGGGAAGCGCGCGAGGACCACTTGGCCCATCGTGTACTCCTGCCCGTTGGAGTAGCGGCCGGTGATCGTGCCGTCGATCTCGGTGGAGAGCCCGACCAGATCGCCGGGCGGGTAGCCGTCCTGGCTGACGCCGGAGACCGAAGAGGTCCCCGCCAGCATGCGGACGCGACCGTCCGTGGCGACGCCCGCGGCGTCGAGGCCGAAGTCGAAGGTGATGTCGCCGGCGGTGGCCCCGTTGAAGGCCCAGGGATCGACGGTCGAGGTCTGAACCTCGGTGAAGGCCGTGAGCTGGCCCGCGCCGTCAAAGTCGGCGGTGCCGCTCGCGATCTGGTAGGCGTTGCCCGGGACGCTGGCGCCAGCGAGGGCCGCCGAGTCGAGCTCGCCGCCGTCCACCACCGCGTACCAGTTCCAGGAGTTCGCCCCGGCGTACTCCCACAGCATGGTGACCTCGTGCGCCACGCCGAGGCTGTCGTAGGTGGTGACGGAGGTGGCGAAGTCAGCGGCGTTGGCGGCGTCTTCGAGGGTGTCGGCGGCCGCGCCACCGTTCAGCGTGAGCAAGCCCACGCCACCGGTGACCGGGGTGTCGGCGTCGAGGGTGGCGGTCAGGGTGATCGCCGTGGTCGCGGCCGGCTGCACCGGGTCGAGGTCGAGCTGCAGATCGCCGACGGTCGCGCCGAGGGTGCCGTTGTTGTCGACGTTGTAGCCCTGGAGGCGCCCGCCCTGGGCGGTCACGACGAAGCCGTTGTCGTCGAGGTAGAACTCACCCGACCGGGTGTAGAAGTCCGACACCCCGTCGCTGACGACGAAGAAGCCGTCGCCGCTGATGGCCATGTCGAGCGGGTTTTGGCTGGTGTTGAGCGCGCCCTGGCCGAACATGGTCTGCAGGTTGTTGACGCCCGCGCCCTTCCCGACCTGGGAGGGCCCGGCGAGGCCAAACACGTCCTGCGGCAGGTAGTCCGCGAACTCCGAGCGGGTGGACTTGAAGCCCGTGGTGTTCATGTTGGCGACGTTGTCGCCGATGACCGCGAGGCTGGAGCTCGAGACGCCGAGGCCGGACGCCGCGGTGTTCATGGTGCTAAACAAGGACATGGTGTCTCCAGAGGGTGGTTGCCCCAGGCGCTTCGGGCCTGGGGGGTCGGCGGGGGCTCCGCCTCGGGCCCCCTCGGGACTTCGCCCTCGGTCCGGCCCCGCGCAGGCCGCGGCCCGCACAAGCTCAAATCAACAGAATCAAGGACTTACCGGAGGACGATCGCAGAGTCGATGTTCGTGAACACTGTCCCCATCGCCTCCTTGCGGGTCATGGCGGTGATCAGGGTGCGCTTCTCGACGCCGAGGATGAACGCGTTCTCGCCGAACAGCACCAAGCTCTCCTTGGCTTTGCGCTGCTGGAGCAGATCGAGGGCCCCTGCGAGCTCCTCGACGTCCTGATCCGACAGGTCGATGCCGCGGCTGCTCAGGCGCCCCGCGGCGTGCCGGCTGATGCGCAGCTCGCCGAGCTCCGAAGCGGCCTCTTCGACGGCCTCGTCGGGGTTCACGACCGGCGCGAGCGCTACCTCTAGGTGGTGCTCGAAGGCAGAGGGCTGGCCCTGCTCCAGCGGCACGCCCGGACGCAGCGGCGCCACCCCGCCGGTAGACGGGCGGACCCCGGTGAGCAAGCCCCGGTAGTTCAGGGCCTCGGTGCCGGTCGGCTTCATCAGCGGGCGCGCCGGGCGGCGGGGGCCGCCATGTCTTCCACCGGCTCGTCTTCGCCGGGGATGCGCACGTTGATGATGTCACCGAGGGTGATGTCGACGCCCTGAATCGAAGGCACCGGGGAGCCCGAGGAGAAGTCCATCCCGTCGATCTCGCCCGTGACCAGGGTTTGGATCTCGACCTCGGCCGCGCCCTCGCCGGTCGCCGTCACCGTGAAGGTGTAGTCGCCCTCTTCTGCCAGGCCCGAGATGGTGGAGCCGTCCCACTCGATCGAGCCGCGGCCGGCGCTGATCGCCCCCAGATCTTCGGTGTAGACGACCTTTCCGCTGTCGTCGGTGACGACCAGGGTGGCGCCCTTGGCCTCCGCGCTCGCCTCCCAGGCCAAGGTCTGGCTGCCCTCGCCATCGTAGTGGAAGGTGTCCCCGTAGGCGGTGACCTCCTTCCCGAGCAGCTGGGTCATGCTGGCGTTGTTCATCGAGCTCATGGCGAGGTAAAGCGAGCCCAGCGCGTCATTGGCGTTGGTGAGCTGCTCCACCGAGCTGAACTGCGCGAGCTGGGCCACGAAGGCCTCGTTCTTCTGCGGATCGAGCGGGTCCTGGTTTTGGAGCTGCGCGACGAGCAAGTTGAGGAACGCGTCCTTGCCCAGCTCGCTGCTGCCGGAGCTCTGCGGCGCGTTCGCCACATCGCTGTAGCTGCTGACGTTCTCGATCGTGGTCATGGAAACCTCAGGTCAAACGAAGCGGTCCAGCAGGCGGAGGGGTCGCGGCGCAGGCATCGGCGGACGGCGGGCACGCGCGGGGACGGCCCCCTGCCCTCGCGGGTCGCCCTCGGCCATGCCCGCGCTCGGCTCTTCGGGATCGGCGGGCTGATCATCGGCCCTCGCGTCAAAAGAAGCAAGCCCCTGCTCCTCTTCGCCGCCCAGCGCCGTCTCCAGCTCGGACCGCAGCGCGCGCAGCTCGGGGACCAGCTCCCGCGGGCTCCGCAGCTCGACCGCGTATCCTCCTGCCTCCTCCTTCGTCACGGCCACGCGAATGCCCTGGCCGCCTTCTTCGATGCGCAGCTCCAGGCGCTCAGGCAGCGGCGCGCTCAGCTCGGGGGTCGGCTTCGGGGTCGCGCCGCGAAGGTCTGGGTCGGCCGGGCGGCCCCCCTCCGGCGCGGGAGGGAGGGAGGGGGCACCGCGGCCGCCGTCCATCCCCAAGCCGCGCGCCTCTCCGCCAGCGGCGCGCGCGAGGGGCGGCTCCAGGCCGTCCATGTCGAGGTTTAGGGGCGCCTCGGCCGAGGCCTCCGCCCAGGGGAGCTCGCCGCCGGCGCTGTCCAGCGCGAGCCAAGGGGCATCGGAGAAGGTACGGACCGCCCCGCTGGATCGGAGGGCGGCCTCGGAGGCCCCCGGCGCGGCCGGCGCGGGCTTGACCGTATTGGGGAGGCGGGCCACCGGGGCCTGCGGGGCGCGCGCCGAGAGCGCCGCGGCCAAGCCCGCGGAGGACGGAAGGTTGGGGGCCGCGCTGGACGGCGGGGTCGACTGCGCCGTTGGGGCGCCGGCCGGGGGGCTGCTGAGCCGAACCGCTGGGCTCGGGGCGCCGGGCGCCGAGGCCAGCGCAGGCGACCCGAAGGCGGTGAGCGGCGAGGCGGCGGGAACGCGCGCCTGCCCCGGGACCGAAGGGGGCGGCAGCAGGCGTCCGGCCGGCGGTTGTGCGGCGAGGGGCGCAGCCTGGGCCAGAGCCGTCGGCGCAACGGGGGCGGGAGGCAGGGCTGTCGGCGGCGCAGGGGTCCCCTGAACGAGCCGCTCGACCTGCCAGAGCCCGGCCAGCCCGTCCGCCGAGGGCAGCGCGGCCGGCGGGGAGCCCCCGAGCGTCGGCCGCGGGGCGAAGCCCAAGCCAGCGGCGTTGGGGTCTAGCGCGAAGGCTTCGGGCGATCTCGGCGGGGCGGCGCTGGGTGCGGGCGCCATCGGCACCATACCCAAAATAGCCTGCAGAACGCCATTCTCGGCGGCAACATCGCTGAGCTCAGGCTCGGCGTCCACCGCAGACGCGCCGCCCGCCAAGACCCCCGAAGGCGGGCTCAGCGGCCCGCCCACGAGCCCCGTCAGCGCAAAAAGGCTCACTGGGGGACCTCTTTGGACAAGGCCGCCTTGCCGATCCGCTCCGAGAACTTCGCGGCTTTGGCCGGATCCATCGCAGCGAGGACCTTGCCGGCCTTCGACTTGTTCATGCGCTCCAGCACCTCGAGGGCGATGGACTCCTCGGTCTTCTCGAGGATCGCCGCAGCGGAGGGCGGGCGCATGCTCTCGAACATCTTGACCAAGTGGACGACCCGGGCCTCGCGGTCGGTGTCCAGCTTCTCGAGCAGGCCGTTGATCTCCTCGCGGAGCCGGGTGAGGGCCGCGAGCCGCTCGCTCATCTTCTCCTCGGCGGCGCGCAGATCCGCCTCCTTGGCCACCAAGGACTGCTCGCGGCGATCGAGCGCGGCCTCCTTTCGGCGGAGCAGCGTCGTGAGCTGGTCCTTGCCCCGCTCGTTGGAGCTGCGGAAGTCGGCGCCGAGCTCTGGGGCGCCCATCGCGATGGACACGCCGTAGCCAGCGATCACGCCGGAGAGGAGGCCCCCAAAGGCCCAGACGAGGTTTCGGCTCATGCGTTGTTCTCCCGCCACCACCGCACGGTGGCGATCCCGTCTAAGCGACGCCCGTCGGCCCGGCGGGCCTCCAGCGCCTCTTCGGCTTCATGCCGCTCAATCGCCTGTTCGACCACCCGCTCCCGGCGGTCGGCGTTGCCGAGCGCCTCCCGACGCGCGCGGGCCTCAACGTCCCGCCGCGACAGAATAGCGGACTCGCGCCGCAGGTCGCCCTCCAAGCGGATCCGCCAGGCGTGCTCGTTGGCCACCCAGCAGGCTTGCCCGCCCTCCGCGCCCAGGGCCTCGGCGATGCGCGACTGCTCCATCGCGCCCTCGATCAGGCCGACGCGGGCCTCCTGCTCGCGGCGGGCGCGCTCGGCTTCGGCGAGCTCGTTCTTCGCCACCCGCTTCTCGATGCCGCGCACGCGCAGCAAGGCGTTGAGCGCGCTCCCCATCAGGTCCTCCGGGCGCGGCGGCCGCCCGCCGGGGCCACCGCGGCGGCGCGCACGCCCGCCATGGCCGCGAGCATGCCCTGGGCGTCGGCGAGGCTCGTGTGCTCTGCCACCGTCTGCCGCAGGAAGCGCGTGATGTGGGGCCAGGCCGCCATCGCGGTGTCCACCTCGGGATCGGTGCCGGCCTTGTAGGCCCCGAGGCGCACCAGCTCCTCATTCTCGCGCCAGGTCGCCATCAGGGCCCGCACGCGGGTCGCGGCCGCGACGTGCTCGGCCGGTACGGTGTTGGGCATGGTTCGGCTGACGCTCTGAAGGACGTCAATGGCTGGATAATGCCCAAGGCTCGCGAGGCGCCGAGACATGACGATGTGGCCGTCCACGATGCCGCGCACGGTGTCCGCCACCGGGTCCTCCATGTCCTCGCCTTCGACGAGCACGGTGAAGAAGCCGGTGATGCTGCCGTGCGGGGCGCCCGGGCCGGCCCGCTCCAAGATCCGGGGCATCATCGAGAACACCGACGGGGTGTACCCTTTGGTGGTCGGGGGCTCCCCTGCCGCGAGGCCGATCTGCCGCTGCGCCATCGCGAGGCGCGTGAGGCTGTCGACCATGAGCAGCACGTCCTGCCCTTCGTCCCGAAAATACTCGGCCACGGCCAGCGCCGACAGCATGGCCTTGACCTGCAGGACCGGGCTGCTGTCGCTGGTCGCGATGACCACCACCGATCGCCGCAGCCCCTCGGCCCCGAGATCGCGCTCCAAGAACTCGCGCACCTCTCGACCGCGCTCGCCGATCAGCGCCACGACGTTGATCGGGGCCTGCGAGCGCCGCGCCACCATCCCCATCAGGGTGCTTTTGCCGAC
>CANHON010000013.1 GCA_947462115.1 Deltaproteobacteria bacterium
AACACGAGCTGGCCCGCATGCTGCAGGTCTTGGGCGCGTCCAGCGTCGCCAGCTTCATCGAAGACGCCGTGCCCGCCGTGATCCGCGCCGCGACGCCCCTGGCGCTGCCCCCTGCGCTCAGCGAGGACGCCGCCCTGCGGGTGCTTGCTGGCTACGCCGACCAGAACGTCGTCAAGCGCAGCCTCCTCGGCTACGGCTACCACCACACCATCACCCCGCCGGTGATCCTGCGCAACGTGCTGGAGAACCCGGGCTGGTACACCGCCTACACGCCCTACCAAGCCGAGATCTCGCAAGGCCGCCTCGAAGCCCTGCTGTTGTTCCAGACCATGGTGCAGGACCTCACCGGCATGGACATCAGCAACGCCTCGCTGCTCGACGAGGCCACGGCCGCCGCCGAGGCGATGACCATGGTGCACCGCCTCGGCAAGGGCGACCGCGCGCGGGTGCTCGTCAGCGCCGACGTCCACCCCCAGACCCGCGCCCTGCTGGAGACCCGCGCCGCGCCGCTGGGCCTCGAGCTCAGCACGGTCGATGCCGAGAGCCTCTACGGCGAAGGCGTTGATTTGGATGGGGTCTTTGTCGCGATCGTCCAGTACCCGGGCACCAGCGGCGCGGTCCGCGACCCCGCTGCGCTCGCGGAGCGCCTGCACGCGGCGGGCGCGATGCTCGTGGTCTGCGCCGATCTGCTGTCCTTGACGCTGCTCCGGCCGCCGGGTGAGCTCGGCGCCGACATCGTGGTCGGCAACAGCCAGCGCTTCGGCGTCCCGCTCGGCTACGGCGGCCCCCACGCCGGCTTCCTCGCCACCCGGGACGCCCACAAGCGCCAGATGCCCGGTCGGATCATCGGCATCACGCGGGATCGCCGCGGGCAGCGGGCGCTGCGCATGGCCCTGCAGACCCGCGAGCAGCACATCCGGCGGCAGAAGGCCACCTCCAACATCTGCACCGCGCAGGTGCTGTTGAGCGTGACCGCGGCCATGTACGGCGTCTGGCACGGGCCCGAGGGCCTCAAGGCGCTGGCGCTGCGGCTGCACGGCCTCGCCGGTGGCCTGCGCAGCGCGGCGGCGGCCGCTGGCTGGTCCGTCGAGGCGGGCGCGTTCTTCGACACGGTCCGCCTGGGCGCGCCGAGCGCTGCGGCCCGCGCCGAGGCGCTGGGTCGGGCCCTCGCTGCGGGCTTCAACCTCCGCGAAGATGGCGAGCAGCACGTTATCATCGCCATGGATGAGGCCAGCGATGAGGCCGAGCTGCGGGTGCTCTGCGCGGCCTTGGGCTTCGATTGGACGGGGGCGGCCCCTTCCCACTTGGGCGCGCACGTTCGCACCAGCCCCTACATGACGCACGCGTCCTTCCATCAGCACCGCTCCGAGACGCAGATGCTGCGGTTCTTGGCGAAGCTCCAGCGCAAAGACATCGCGCTGGATCGCTCGATGATCCCCTTGGGCTCCTGCACCATGAAGCTCAACGCCACCACCGAGATGATCCCGATCACCTGGCGGGGCTTCGGGGCGCTTCACCCCTTCATCCCCGTGGATCAGGCGAAGGGCTACCGGCGCTTGTTCGATGACCTCGAGGCGTGGCTGGGGGAGATCACCGGCTTTGACGCCGTGAGCCTGCAGCCCAACGCGGGCTCCCAAGGGGAGTACGCCGGCCTGCTGTGCATCCGCGGCTACCACCGCGCGCGCGGCGACCTGGACCGCACGCTCTGCCTGATCCCCACCTCGGCGCACGGCACCAACCCCGCCAGCGCCGTGATGGCCGGCATGGAGGTCGTCCCGGTGGCCTGCGACGCGGAGGGCAACATCGACCTCGCCGACCTCAACAAGCAGATCGCCCGCTGCGGCGCCCGTCTCGCCGGCTTGATGGTCACCTACCCGTCCACCCACGGGGTGTTCGAGGAGAGCATCCGCGAGGTCTGCGACAAGGTGCACGCCGCGGGCGGCCAGGTCTACATGGACGGCGCCAACATGAACGCGCTGGTGGGCCTCGCGCGCCCCCGCGAGCTCGGCGCCGACGTGCTGCACCTCAACCTGCACAAGACCTTCTGCATCCCCCACGGCGGCGGCGGTCCCGGCATGGGGCCCATCGGCGTGCGGGCGCACCTCGCGCCGTTCTTGCCCGGCCACAACGTCGTCGAGACGGGCCAAGGGCCGGGCATGACGCCGGTGTCGGCGGCCCCCTGGGGCAGCTCCAGCATCTTGCCGATCTCCTGGGCCTACATCGCCATGATGAGCGGGGAGGGCCTCCGGGTCGCCACCGAGATCGCCATCCTCAGCGCCAATTACGTCGCCACGCGCCTCGCGCCCCACTACCCGGTGCTCTACACCGGGAAGAGCGGGCGGGTGGCCCATGAGTGCATCCTCGACCTCCGGCACTTCAAGAAGGTGGGGATCGAGGCCGAAGATGTGGCGAAGCGCCTGATGGACTACGGCTTCCACGCGCCGACCCTGTCTTGGCCGGTGGCGGGCACCTTGATGGTGGAGCCCACCGAGAGCGAGGACCTCGCCGAGCTCGATCGGTTCTGCGAGGCCATGATCAGCATCCGCGGAGAGATCGCCGCGGTCGAGCGCGGGGCGATCGCCGCCGCCGCTTCGCCCCTCAAGTTCGCGCCCCACACCGCCGAAGAGGTCGCCGGCGAGACCTGGGACCGCGCCTACACGCGCAACGAGGCGGCTTGGCCCTTGGCTTGGCTCCACGAGCAGAAGTATTGGCCCCCGGTGTCCCGCCTCGACAACACGTGGGGGGATCGCAATGTCTTCTGCTCCTGCAACGCCTGGGACACCGTCGACACGAGCGTCGGCTGAGTCGCCGCTGGCGCCCGCCGATGCGCGCGGCGCCGGGCTGGCTGTTGTACAGGTGGGGCTCGGGATTGGCGTCGCTGGGGTCGTTTTCGGCGGCGCTTCCCTCGCCCAGGACGGCGGCTTGCCCTCGGTGGCGCTGGCCGCGCTGATCGCGCTGGGCGGGCTGTCGCTCAGCCTCGCGGGCACGGTCGGCGTGCGGCGCGCCCCGACGACGCGGGTGAAGGCGCAGGAGCCCCTCGGCCGGCGGCGGGCCCGCTTCGCCGCTGCCTTGTTGGGGATCGGCTGCGGGTGGGCCTTGACGGCCTTGGTCCTCGGCGCGCCCACCCTAGACCTGGGGTGGGCGCCCCGCCTGCTGGTCTTCGCCTTGGGCACGGTGGTGCCGGCCTGGGCCGCCCGCGCCTGGCTCCTGCGCAGCAACGGGAACGCCGACCTACCGGTGGTTTAGGACCGCGGGCCCTGGCGCCGCTCGGCGCTCGTGACGGTGTTCTCCATCAACATCGCGATGGTCATGGGACCGACGCCGCCGGGCACCGGGGTCAAGGCCGTGGCGCGCTCCTGCGCCGGCCCGGCCTCGACGTCGCCGACGAGGCGCCCATCGGCGAGACGGTTGACGCCGACGTCGATCACGATGGCGCCCGGCCGAACCCACGCGCCCGGGATGGCCTCTGCGCGGCCGATCGCGACGACCAGCAGCTCGGCGCGGCCGACATGGGCCTGCAGGTCGCGGGTGCGGGAGTGGGCGACGGTCACGGTGGCGTCGGCCTGCTCCAGCAGCATGGCCATCGGTCGGCCGACGATGTTGGAGCGCCCGACGACCACCGCCTCGAGGCCGCGCAGGGGCAGCCCGGCGACCTCGAGCATCCGCAGGACCCCGAGCGGCGTGCAAGGCACGAGGCTGGGCAGGCCGCGCGCGAGGCGCCCGCTGTTGACGACGTGGAAGCCGTCGACGTCCTTGGCGGGGTCGATGGCGGCGAGCACCCGCGCTGCGTCCACATGGGGCGGCAGGGGGAGCTGCACCAAAATACCGTCAATCAGGTCATCGTCGTTGAGGGAGGCGATGAGCTGCAGCAGGTGGGCCTCGGGCGTCTCGGCCGGGAGGTGCAGGCTCTGCTGGTGGAAGCCGAGGCGGGCCGCCCGCTCGTGCTTTTTGCCGACATAGACCTCGCTGGCGGGGTCTTCGCCGACCCGGATCACCGCGAGGCCGGGCGGGCGGGTGAGCTTGGCGATGCGCGCGCGCAGGGCAGGCGCGAGGCTCCGGGCGATCTCGCGGCCGTCGAGCAGGCGGGCGCTCATTCGCTGGCCGTGGGCTTGGCGGCCGGGGCAGCAGGGGCGGGCGCAGCGGGCGCGCTCGGCGCGGTCGCGGGCGCGGCGGGCCCTTCGGCGGGGGCGGCGGCGGCCGGAGCTGGCTCGGCGCCCCCGGCGTCACTGCTCCCCTGCTTGAGGCCATAGTGGTCCTTGAACCAGCCATCTCCCTTGAGCGCGAAGGCCGTCATGCTGACGAGCTTCTTGAGCGCCTCGGCCCCACAGCTCGGACAGGTGGTCAGCGGCGGGTCCGAGAAGCGCTGGCGCTTCTCCAGCTTGGCTCCACAGGCTTGGCAACGGTACTCGTAGATGGGCATGGCGCAGAGCTCCTCGGCGCGGGGCGCGGGCGACCGACCAGGCCTGCCGCGGCCCGACCGTCGAAGCGGCACCCTAAGCAGCGCGGCGGGTCGGACAAGGGGGCGTGGTCGCCGTGGCCCGCAACCGCTACAAGGGAGGACCCGGCGCCCGTGGCGCCGATCGCCGACCCCGGGCCGACGCCGGGGACCGTCCGCGTCGCCGCGCCGCTCCTGTCCGTCCCTGCCAGCGCTGGAGCCCTTCAATGCTCAGTTCGAGGAAGATCCTGAGGTTTGGGGCTGGGTCCGCGGTCCGGGGCCCCGGGGGTTCGCCATGAGCGCCCTGCTGAGCCTGTTTCAGGTCGCCTTTTTGGCCCACATGCTCGGCACGCTCGGCTTTGTGCTGGTGGGCGCCCTCGGAAACCGCCTCGTCGGACAGCGTCGCCTGCAGTTTGACGGCGCGGTCCTCGCGGTGGTGGTCCGGGAGTGGGCGGCGATTGTCTGCGCCTTGCCCTCGCTGGCCTTCGGCCTCGGCCAGCCTCCGCCGCCTCGGGTGGCCGGCGCCCGTCCGCCGGTGCTGCTGGTGCACGGCTACGGGCTCAACCGCAGCTCGATGTGGTTGATCCGTCGCTATTTGCTCGGCAGAGGGCACCAGGCGGTCTGGTGTGTCAACCACAGCCCCCGGCACGCACCGCTGCCGGTGCTCGCGCGGGGGCTGGTCCGCCAGATCGAGGCCCTGAAGGCCGCGACCGGGGCCGATCAGGTGGACATCGTGGGCCACTCGATGGGCGGGGTGCTGGCCGGCTGGGCTGCCGCCCGCTTGGATGCGGCCCGAGACATCCGTCGCTTGGTCACCCTGGGCTCCCCGTGGCGCGGCACCCGGATGGGTTTTCTCGCTTGGCACCCCGAGGCCCGCGATCTCGCCCCGGACAGCGCGGTGATCGCCGATCTCGACCCGCGGGTCATCCCGGTGGTGTCGATCTGGAGCCCGGAGGACAACATCATCCTGCCCGCCGAGAGCAGCGTGATGGACGGCATGGTCACGCAGGTCATCGCCGGCGCGGGCCACACCGAGCTGCTGCTCCGGCCGAGCGTCTGGCGGGCGGTGGCGGAGGCGCTGGACGTCGCCGACCTCTCGCTGCTGCCGCCCACGGTCCTGCCCTCGGAGCGCCGGCTGCCGGAGCTCAGCGCGGAGCTCAGCGCGGAGCTCGCCGGATGACGATGAGCGGCCAAGCCCCCCGCGTGGTGCTGGTGACCGGCAAGGGCGGCGTCGGGAAGACCGTGGTCAGCGCGAGCTTGGCCCTGCACTACGCCTCGATCGGCCTGCGGACGGTGCTGGTCGAGACCGCGGGCGCGACCAACGTCTCGGCCCTGTTCGGGCGCACGGGCAGCGGCTACGCGCTCACCGAGCTTCGGCCGCGGCTCTCGACGCTCAGCCTCACCCCCGAGGCGGCCATCGAAGACTACGTGGTCCAGCAGATCCGGTTCAAGCGCCTGTATACGATGGTGTTCAAGAACCGGGTGATGGGGCCCTTTATCGACGCGGTGCCCGGCCTCCACGACGCCGTGCAGCTCGGTAAGGTCTTTGATCTCAGCCGAGAGCGGCGCGCTGGCGGCCACGCCTGGGATCGGGTGGTCGTGGACGCGCCCGCGACCGGCCACGGCCTCACCATGCTCGGCTCGGCGCGCTCGATGATGGAGCTGACCCGCGCGGGGCCGCTGCACGAGGGGGTAAAGCAGGTGCAGGACGTGATCGGCGACCCCCGGCACACCGCCGTGCTTTTGGTGAGCTTGGCCGAGGGGTTGCCGGTGAACGAGACCATCGAGCTGTGGGAGCGCCTCGGCGAGAGCCGCGCCCTGCTGCGGGGGGTCGCGCTCAACCTTTGCCTCCCCTCCCCCATCGGCGCCGCGGATTGGCGCGACGGATCTGGCGTGCTGGACGCTGTTCCCAACGGTGCGGCGCTGCGGGGGCTCGTCGAGCGCCGCCTGCAGCGCGTGGACCAGCAGGCCGCCGCCGCCGAGCGCCTCCACGCGGCCACGGGGGCGCCGGTGCGGGCGCTGAGCGACCTGCGCGCCGCCCGCGACGGGCTCAACGGCCGACCCTGGGCGGAGCCGGACCTGCTCCGCCTCGCCGCCCAGCTCGATCCCTCCGGGCTCGGCCTATGAGCGCGCCCCACACCCGCGTCTTGGTCTGCTGCGGCTCCGGCGGCGTGGGGAAAACCAGCCTCAGCGCGGCCTTGGCCATCAAGCTGGCGCGCAGCGGCCTGCGTGTCGCGGTCCTCACCATCGACCCGGCGCGGCGCTTGGCGGACGGCCTCGGCGTGGGCGCGCTCGGCAACGACGCCCGGGAGGTCCCGCTTCGGGCGCTGTTCGGCGACGACGGCGGCGGGCGGCTCGACGCGCTGATGCTCGACGCGCGCAGCACCTTCGACAACCTCGTGCGGCGCTTTGCTCCCGACGCGCGGGCAGCGCAGCGGGTGCTGGACAACCGCTACTACCAGTTCGCCAGCACCCGCCTCGGCGGCAGCCACGAGTACATGGCGATGGAGCGGCTGCTGGAGCTCGTTCAGAGCGGCGCCTACGACGTCGTTGTGCTCGACACCCCGCCGACGCGCCACGCCCTCGACTTCTTGCGGGCGCCCGAGCGCATGAGCGGCCTGATGGACCAAGGCGTGCTGAAGTGGCTGGTGATGCCTGCGGGCGTCGGCGGCTGGCGCGCCTTGGAGTTCGGCTCAGAGGCGGTCTCCTCGGTGCTCAAGGCCCTGCTCGGCGAGGGCACGGTCGGCGAGATCGCTGAGTTCTTCGACGCCTTCCGGGGCTTGGGCGACGGCATGCGCCAACGCTCCCTCGCGGTGCGGGCGCTGCTGCGGGCGCCGACCACCCGCTTCTTCCTCGTGAGCTCGCCGGCCGCCGCTGCCCGCGCGGAGGCGCTGTTCTTCCTGGCGGTGCTCCGGGAGGAGCGGATGCCCTTCGGCGGCTTCTTGATCAACCGCGTGGCCGCTGCGCCGCCGGCCTTCTCCCGGGGAGAGTGGTCGGGCCGTTCACCCGCCGAGGCGCTCGCCCTGGACGCCGTTGACGCGCAGTGCGCGGAGCAGGCCGACTTGGCGGCCGCCCACGCCAAGGCCGTCGCCGCCCTCCGCGCCGAGGGCCCCGCCGGCGCCGCCTGCTGGCTGGTGCCGGAGCAGAGCGGCGAGCTGCACGAGCTCAGCGCCCTGATCGCCCTTGGGGCGGCGCTCCCCGACGCCGAATCGGTCTGGGGCGCCGACGGGACAGGGGCTTAGGGCAAGAAGGTCCCTTCGGAGATGCACAGGTCGTTGAACTCCTTGCCCTTTCGCACCTCGTCGAAGGTGATCTTCACCTTGGTGGTGGTGTGGGCCGGGAACTCGACGGTCTGCTCGGCGACCGTGGCCTTGATCACGATCTTCTCGGTTTTTCCGTCGGAGAAGGTCAGGGTCGCGGCGGTCGCGCTGTTGGCCTTCATGAAGAAGCTCATGTTGTAGCCATTGCCGTTGCGCAGGCGGAGCTTCGACACCGAAGTGGCGGCGGGGAAGCTCATCTCGAGCCACTCGCCCACGCCGTCGCCGGTCTTGTTGGCCTCGCACCACATCGAGTCCACGAGGCCGTCTTCGAGGTTGGACGGGCTGTAGTTGCCGTCGGCGTCCTCGGGGTAGATGCTGCTCGCTTTGTAGGCGGCGGGCTTCACGTAGTCCACGGGCTCATCGTCGAAGACCTGCACCTCCGACACGCAGGTGTCGTTGTAGGTGTTGCCCGTGTAGACCGACTTGATCTTGAACTTCACGCTGCTCGTCTTCACCGGCTTCGCGAAGCGGATGAGCTCCGGCAGCTTTTCGTCCTTGAGGGTGAACTTCTCGACGCTCCCATCGGAGAACTCGACCTCCAGCTCCTTGATCCGGCTGTGGCGCTGCCAGAAGTCGCTGGTGTACCAGTTGCCGTTCCAGAGGCGGGCGCCGGTGACCGTCTTCTCGCCGCCGAGGTCCACGACCAGGAAGGAGCCGAGGCCGGAACCTTCCGCCCCCTCTGCCCAGACCGTCGAGGCCTTGAGGTCCGTGAGGTTGGTGGTCTCGTAGTTCACGTTCTCGTCGGCCGGGTAGGTCGAGGAGGCAGAGATGCTCGCTGGCTTGAGGTTCTTGGCCTCCGCCGAGCCCAGGGCGAGGCTGAGCAGCAGGAGCGGGGAGAGGGGCATGGGCGGCTCCATCCCGGCGCGGCCGGGGCGTTTGGCGGAGAGACGGGTTGAATCGGCAGACTTGTGCCTTAGAAGGTCGCTTGCCAGGTGACGCGCGCCCCTTCAAAGCCGGGCAGGGTGCGGCACTGTCCGCCGGCGCAGCGAATACCGGCCTTGTAGGCGCCATAGAACAGGCGCAGCGTGCTGGAGGGGCGCGGGTGCACCAGCACCTCGAAGGCGCCGTACAGCGAGTCGCGCTCCTGACCGTAGGTCGACGGATCGATGAAGCTCAAGTTGCCTTGGGTGGTGATGATCGGGTTGTTGGTGAAGTCTTGGTAGACCAAGAACGCCCACTTCTGCCCGAGGTGGTAGGCCACCGCGTTGTTCATCTCCAAGAAGTCGGACTGCTGCAAGGGGTTGACGCCCCACCAGAACCGACGACCGTTCAGCGTGAACTCCAGGGCGTTGGACTCGCCGAGCGGGATGTTGAGCTCGGCGTCGAGGTGGGCCATCCGGTCGGCGCCCATCGTGGGATCGTCCCGCTGGTCGTGACGGTAGCCGGAGTTGACTTGGAAGACCCAGCGCCCCTTGAACAGCTGCCAGCCGACGATGCCGTGCCCGATGGTCTCCGGCACGGTGTTGAAGTGCTCGCCGCCCACCTCGCGATCGCGGAAGGCAGCGAAGCTCACATAGGGGATGAACTTGCGCGGCGCGACGGCATAGTCGAGGCGAACGCGGCCCGCCGACACGTCGTTTGAGTTGACCGTGGAGCTCGCGTCCTCGGTGATGACCATCTCGTACTCGAGGGTCGGGGCCGCGACGATCTCCCAGCCTTCGGCGCCGGAGAAGGCGTTCATCACCTCGGTGTTCCGTGTGTGCTTGCCTTCGATGAGCAGCGTGGCCTTGCCGGGGTAGGCCGCCGCGGAGAAGTAGCCGGCGTAGCCCGGCAGGCGCCCGCCCTCCCCTTCTCCGGTCATCTCTTCGGCGCGGTAATCAAAGACATCGCCCTCGACGAAGGCGTCGATCCCGCCGATGCCCGCGAGGTTGAGCGTGGCGCCCGCCGCGACGGCGTCCAGGCCCTCCGAGTAGCGCTGAAGGTCGTTGCTGTCGATATCTTCGGTCCGCGCGAAGCGGTAGACCACCCCGTGACCGCTGAGGGTAGCCGGCCCGAGGCCGAACACCGCCACCTCGGCCCCGGTGACCATGTGGCCCTGGTCCTTGGTGATGCCGCGGTTGGGGTTGAACATCGAGACGTCTTGGGGGTTGGTGAGGCCCGTCACCGCGGTGATGTCGACGTTGCCGACCCGCGCCTCCGCCCGCCCGCCGCGGATCGACGTGTCGATGTCGATGCCGGTGTTCTTGATGAGGTTCAGCGCGATGCCGCGACCAAAGCTCGCGTAGGCGTCGCCGAGGGTCAGCTCGCTGTCGCCCCATCGTTTGGCGACGTAGACCTTCTCCAACCGAACCAAGGCATGGTCGAAAGGCGAGAGCATGCCCTCTTCGTACAGCGGGCGCTCCGTGGTGAGCACGTCGTCGAAGTAGTACTCGTTTCTTAAGAAGGCCGCCTCGTCGAGCTGCACGCCGACGACCAAACCTGGCTTACTGATCAACAGGTTGTTGCGGAGGACCTGCTCGGTGTAGTTAAGGACTTGGCTGTCCTCGAAGCCGGGCAGCCGGTCCGGGACCTGGTGAAAGCGCAGGTCAAAGTTGGTCGTGAGCTGCATGCTCGCGCCGGCGAGCGGGCCCTCGCCCTTCAGCTCCGCGGCGACGGCGAGCGGCGACAGGCCGATCCCCGCGCACGAGAGCACCGCGCCCCGCAGCCAGCGCGCCGGCCGGAGCGGCTCACGAACGGGGCCATCCGGCGCGACTCGACGGTTGGGGCCCGCGCCACGCCCTGGGGCCCACCGGCCATTCTGCTGCTGCATCCGGGAGCGTCCTCTACTTGGCGGCGCTGACGGCCGCTGCGACCTCTTCGCGCAGCTTCTTCTCGTCGCCGGGGTTGTAGCCCCGGTGGACGTTTTGGATCTTGCCGCTGCGGTCGATGATCACCGTGTAGGGTAGGGTCTTGTCGGGGTTGTATTGGGCGACCACCGTCGTCTCTTTGTCGAGCAGGACCGGGAAGGTGTAGCCGTTGCGCTTGATCAGCGGCTTGACCATCGAGGCGGCGCGCGCGTCGTCGATGCTCACCGAGACGACGGTGAAGCCCTTGGGCCCGAACTCATCGTGGAGCGCCTGCAGGTGCGGCATCTCGGCCTGGCAGGGCTGGCACCACGTGGCCCAGAAGTTCATCAGCACGACCTTGCCCTTGTAGTCGTCCAGCTTGACCTCTGCGTTGTTGATGTCGCGGAGGGTGAAGCCGGGCGCGGTCGTCCCTTCGGCGCGGGCGACGCCGGCGGCAGCGAGCCACAGGGCCCCCGAAAAGGCGAGGCAAGTGGCGAGCAGGCGGTTGCGCATGGGGGCTCCTGGGTGGTGCTGGACCGTCGATGACCGGCTGCAGGCGGCGGCCGGGAGGAGAGCGGCTTGGGGCTGAGCGCCCGGGGGTCGGCGCGGCGCGGGGACGCGGGCGAGGATACCCGAGGCGGGTCGTTTCGACACCTCGGCCGTGTCAAGCGTCCGTCGGGCGCGGGCCGGGGGGCGCGCCCGGCCGTCGCGGGAGGTGGGCGTGCAAAAGCGCATCCTTGTAGTGGATGATGAGCCGAACATTCGCAAGGTGTTGCGCGCGCACCTCCGACGGGCTGGCTATTCGGTCGAGGAGGCCGAGGACGGCGTGGCCGCGCTGCGGTGGCTCCACGAGGATGCCTTCGACCTCGTCATCTCCGACCTCAAGATGCCCGGCCTGGATGGGATGAGCCTGCTGGCGCGGTGTCGCGACGACTTTCCGGGCCTGCCGGTCATCCTCATCACCGCCCACGGCACGGTGGACAGCGCGGTCGAGGCCATCAAGCTGGGCGCGCGGGACTACATTACAAAACCCTTCGATCACGACGAGCTGCAGAAGGTCATCCAGCAGGCGATCCGCACCGAGGAGCGGGGGCGATCGAAGTTCGTCAGCCCGGCGACGGATCGGGGCCGACACGGCATGATCGGCGCATCCACGGCCATGCGCCATGTTTTTGACCTGGTCGATCGGGTGGCGGCCTCCCCTTCCACGGTGCTCATCACCGGCGAGAGCGGGACGGGCAAAGAGCTGGTCGCGCGAGCCTTGCACCAAGCGAGCGGCCGGCGCGCCGCGCCTTTTGTGCAGGTCAACTGCGGGGCGATCCCGGAGAACCTTTTCGAGAGCGAGCTTTTCGGCCATGAGCGCGGCGCCTTCACCGGCGCAGTCAGCGCGCGGCCGGGGCGCTTTGAGCTGGCCAACGGTGGCTCCTTGTTCCTCGATGAGGTCGGTGAGCTCCCCAAGGACATGCAGGTGAAGCTGCTGCGCGTGCTTCAGGACCGCACCTTCGACCGGGTCGGCGGCGTCCGCAGCATGACCGTGGACGTTCGGGTGATCGCGGCGACCAACCGCGACCTGCAGCGTGACGTCGCCGCTGGGACCTTCCGGGAGGATCTGTTCTATCGGCTGAACGTGGTGCCCCTCCGTCTGCCCTCGCTCCGCGATCGGCCGGAGGACATTGGCCCGCTGGTCGATCATTTCATCGAGCGCTTCAACCTCCGGCTGGGGCGAAGGGTGCGCGGCCTGCGGCCCGAGGCCCTGGCGGCGCTGTGCGCGGCGCCGTGGCGGGGCAACATCCGCGAGCTCGAGAACGTCATGGAGCGCGCGGTTCTGCTCGCGAGCAGCGAGCAGCTGGGGCTCGGCGATCTCATCGGCTTCGAAGCGAGCGCGTCGAGCGGGGCGGCCAGCGCGGGCGCCGTCAGCGGCGCGGAGGCGGAGGCGCCCGACGGGCTGGGCTTGAAGGAGTACGTCCGGGTCTACACGGCGCGCATCGAGCGGGCCCGCATCCAACAGGCCTTGGTGGAGTCCGGCGGCAACGTCACCCACGCGAGCCGTCGCCTGGAGATCAGCCGAAAGAGCCTGCAGATGAAGATGAAGGAGTATGGGCTCCGCGATGAGCCGGACGGCGAGGCCGACGATGGATGAGCGCGATCTCCCCGCTCCGGCGCGCGCCCGGCACAGCTCACCCATCGAACCATCGGAATGACGTCCGGCAGGTAGTTTCCTGATGGCGCGCCGTCGCCCAGCTTGACCCGGAGCCGCCCGACGCGTAGGCTCCGCCCCCGAGGATGAGGTCCCATGCTGCTTCTCGCCCCCCTGTCTCTGCTCGCCTTCAGCACCGCGAACGCGGCTGAAGTGACCTCGCTCGCCCCGAACCTTCGTGGTGATTTCGAGATCCGCTACGATCTGGAGGCCGAGCACGCCACGCTGGTCGAGGGCCAGGAGGAGGTCGGTCGGCGCCGGCTGATGGCCAACACCATCACCTACGCTGCCCGCTTCAGCGTCTACCACGGCATCGGCGTCTTCTTGGAGGTGCCGCACATCGCTGGCGAAGGGGTCAAGTACTTCGACGCCCAGGAGATGGCCCTCGACCCCCGGCGGGACGAAGGCACGATGATCGGCGGCGACACCATCGGCGGCGAAGACGTGCGGCGGGGCGCGGGGGTGGGCGGCCCGTGGATCGGCCTGAGCGGCACCCCGCTGTCGCCGGAGCTGTTCGGCGCCCGCGGCGATCGGACGGCCTGGAAGATCGACCTCGGCTTCCGGTTCCGCGACAAGACCAACTTTTGGACCTACGGGCCCCGCGACACCATCGGCGGCGGGCCGGGCGCCCCTGCCCTCCGCCTGCGCACCTCGGTCTCGACCCGCTACCGGAAGGCCGAGCCTTACGCTGTGATCGACCTGATGCGCACGGGCCGCATCACCACTGACATCGTCGGCGCCGACGGGGCCGTGGTCGCGGAGGACCTGGAGATCCGCCCCGCCAGCACCAGCACGATCCGCAGCGGCGTGGAGTGGAAGGTCGCGGAGTACGGCGAGGACGGCGCCAAGGTCAGCATCGACGCGCACGCCCAGATGGCCTACCGGGGCGGTCAGGACTTGCCCTCCGGTGTCTACCTGCCCTCCGTGCTGGACGCGTCGCAGAGCTTGACCGTGAGCATGTCCGACCGCACCGAGCTGCTCGCCGGCGGCGCGGTGAACTGGCGGTTCATGGAGTACCTGCAGCTCAATGTGGGCGGAGACTTCGGGGCCAACAGCGGCGGTCGGGTAGAGAACGTATACCCCATCGACGCCAAGATCGGCGCCCGCATGTGGCAGGTGCACACCACGCTGCGCTTCCGCGCCCGCGACCCGATGTTTGACGGCGCCAAGGCGGGCGGGACCAAAGCCGGCGGCTGATCCTGCGCCTTCGCCTGTCGGCGCCCTGCCTCGCGGCGCTGCCTCGGTTGAGGATCTCCGTTCACCGTCGCCCCCCGGGCGGCGGTCCTTGTTTTTTGGCCCTGCCCGATCGGGGATGGCGCCGCGGGCGCGGTGTCCTTCAGCCGACGCTGAACGGGTCGTCGTGCCAGCGGATCTGGGTGTCAGTTACCACCGCGAGGCTGAAGCAGGCCTCGTTGTAGGGACCCTCGTAGGCGGCCAAAAAGGCTTCGGCCGCCCGGTGGAGCCGGCGCTGCTTGTTTGCGGTCAAGGAGCTCAGGCCGTCGCGATCGGCCTCGGACCAGGCCCGCACCTCGATGAACCGGAGCTTCCCGTCGTGCAGCGCCACGATGTCGAGCTCGCCGCCGCCGCCGCGCCAATTGCGCGCGAGCACAAAACGACCAGCGCCGAGCAACAGGTCCACGACCCGCTGCTCGGCGTTGCGTCCGCGCTCGTAGGCGACCCGGTGGGGGACGCGCCGCAAGCTCAGGCCGAGTGGCTCGCGTTGGCGCGCCAGCCGCGGATCGGCTGGAGGCGGGCCTTCTTGCCGGTCAGGTTGCGGAGGTAGTAGAGCTTGGCGCGGCGCACCTTGTAGCGGCTGACGACCTCGATCTTGTCGACCAGGTTGGTGTGGAGCGGGAAGATGCGCTCGACGCCGACGCCGTAGGAAGTCTTGCGCACGGTCAGGGTGGTACGGGGGCCGCCCCGGTGCAGGCCGATCATCGTGCCCTCAAAGATCTGGACGCGGCTCTTCTCGCCTTCGCGGATGCGGACGTGCACCTTCACGGTGTCGCCGGGGCGCACGTCAATCTCGTGCTTGCTGGCGTACAGGTCCTTCTCGATCTCGTTCATCGTCGGCATGGGATTCCTCGACCGCTGACCAAGCAGCGCTAAAATTCGGCGATCGCCGCGAACCCTCTTCGAGCGCGCCATGTTTGGCCTGCCCAGAGGACCGCCCCCTGCACAGATGCATCAGCTGCATCGGCGAGCGCGGCGCCCGGCCTCACCTGCGGGCCTGCGTTGCCCTGACTGGGACGGGCCCAGACAGGTTGGCGAAGGCCCCGCGGGTGCTGCGAACCCCTTGTGGGTGCGCGGGATCGCGGCGGGACGGGAGCTTCTATGGCCGTCCGCGCCCTCTGTCAACGGCTTCAGCGCCCTCGACGGTGGCTCGGGCGGTCAGGTCGGGCCGCAGCGCCGCGGTCAGCGCCGCTGAGCTGGCGGCGCGCCACGCGCCGATCTTGCCGTGGTGCCCCGATCGGAGCACCTCCGGCACCTCATGCCCCCGCCAGGACTGCGGCCGGGTGTAGACCGGCGCCTCCAGCCGGGGGCCTGTGAAGCTCTCCTCCATCAAGCTGCCGGGGTTCCCGAGCACCTGCGGTCGGAGCCGCGCGACCGCGTCCACCACCACGAGCGCGGCGAGCTCGCCGCCGGTGAGCACGTAGTCGCCGATCGACAGGCAACCGTCCACGAGGTGCTCAGCCACCCGGCCATCGACGCCCTCGTAGTGGCCGCAGATGAGCACGAGGTGCGTGTGCTGGCTCAAGCGCGCGGCGACCGGCTGGGTGAACTGCTCGCCTGCGGGCGCCATGAGCAGCACATGGCTGTCGGGTCGCCGGACCGCGGCGATGGCCGCCTCGACCACGTCGACCCGCATCACCATGCCGCTCCCGCCTCCGTAGGGCGTGTCGTCGACTACTCGGTGGCGGCCGACGCCGTGCTCGCGGATGTTGTGAAGGCCGATCTCCAGCAGGCCTTGCGCCCGCGCCCGACCGAGGATGCTGTGCGAGAGCGGGCCCTCGCACATCTCGGGGAACAACGTCAGGATGTCCACGCGCATGCGGGCCTCGGGGGCGCGGTGCTCAGAGCTCCTGAACGGCGGAGTCTACGACCACCACGCGCTCACCAAGCTGCACCTGAACAAGGTTTTCGCGCAGCGCGAGCACCCAGCGCTCGGTCGTCCCCTGGCGAATGACCCAGACGTCGATCCCGGTGGTATTGTGGATCTCGCTGATCCGCCCGATGTGTCGGTCGGTGTCGGTCACCACGGGCAGCCCGACGAGGTCGCGGACGTACCAAGTGTCCGCCGCGGGCTTGGGCAGGGCGGCCTGGGGAACGACCAGCTCGAAGCCCATCCACTTCGCCGCGGACTCCGGATCGGCGCTGTCGGGCAAGGTGCCGATGATGCGCTTGCCGCTGCCCTTGCGGAGCTTGAGGCGACGGCTCAGCCGTCGGCCATCCTCTGCGACCAAGATGACCTCCCGGGCCGCGTCCATGAGGAAGCTGCCCGGGTTGTAGAGGAACACCTTGACCTCGCCCGAGACACCGTGCACGCCGTTGATCTGGCCGAGGCGCACGTCATCGGCCAAGAACCGGGCATCGGCCGCTGCGCTGGGGGTCGGCGCGGCTGCGCTGGACCCGACAGCGGGGGCGACGGGCGCGTCGCCGCTCATTCCTCGTCTTCGCCCTGCTCACCGTCGACCAGCTCGATCACCGGCTTACGGGCGCCGCCCGCGGCGGACAACACCTGCTGGACCGCGCGGAGGTTCACGCCGTCCGGGCCCCGGATGCTGCTGAGATCGTCTCGGTGGGCGCGGATCTCCAACAAGATGGACGAGGTGTTCTCGACCGAGGAGACCCGCAGCTCGGCGGGGTGACGCACGAAGGGCTCAAAGAGGAAGGCGACGAGCTGTTCCACGACTACTCGCCCGCCTGAGCGGCGCCGCCCTCACGGACCCGCTTGATGAGGTGGCTCACGGTGTCGCTGGGCGAGGCGCCCACGCCGAGCCAGTAGTCCACGCGGCTGAGGTCGATCTTGACCTCGGCGGGCTGCTTCATCGGATCGTAGTAGCCGAGCACTTCGATGTTCTTGCCGTCGCGCTGGTTGCGGGAGTCGGTGGCGACCACGCGGTAAAAGGGAAGCTTCTTGCGGCCCAGGCGGGTCAGCCGAAGACGAACCATGGGAATACTCCGAAATGCTGAATGAGCGATGGAGGGGAGCAGCGTCTACAGCCGAAGAGCTCGGGACGGCGCCACCAAGGCGTCGTGGGTCGCTGCACAGTGGAGGACGATTAGTCGATCTTGCGCCGCCGGTCAAGCGAAGCGGGCCGCGGCGGGGCCATCGCCGCGTTCAGAGGCGCACCGGCAGCCGGAGCGGGCCGATCCCGCCTGCCCGGTCGGCCACGAGGCCCGCGCCGAGGAGCGCCTCCCGCAGGGCGCTGGGGAGCTCCTCGGCGCCGTTGATCCGACGGAGCGGCTGGGCGGGCTCCCCGGCTGCTTCGATGGCGCGACACAGCGCGCTCACCGCCGGCGCCAGCTCTTCGATCGAGGCCGTCGCCGGGTAGACGACCAAGCTGTGCCCGCCGCGCCCGAGCCACAGCCGCGGCTCGCCGTCGCACAGCGCGACCCACGCCCCCGCCTCGCGCTTCATCGCCCCCTGCGCCGCCTCCGGCCACGGGATCACCGCCCCCCACGCTTGGGCCGGGTCGGTGGCGGTCAGCGCGTAGGTGACGCCCCGGGCGCCGCGCAGCGCCCGGAGCTGCTCGACCGCCCCAGGCAGGCCGAACCATGCACCGCTCAGCCCGGTCACGAACCAGCCCCGTCGGGCCTGGCCGAGCTCCTCCATGCTGCTGAGCACTGGATAGATCGCTGCGAATCCGCCCGGGGTCTCTTCTGCGAGGGCGCATGGGGCGCCGACGACCCCGTACCGCTCCAGGAGCATCGCGGCCCGGATCCGCGCGAGCTCGGTGGTGCCCATGGGCGCGCCGCCCTCGTCTGCGAGCCGCCGACGGATCGACCACCATCGGCCGCCGACCGCTCGTTTGGGTCGGCTCCGACCGCCGCCGGTCGGCCGGGTGAGCGCGCGGACCGGCCCGAGGCTGTCGTTGGAGACCCACCCGCCCCACACGAGGTCCCACACGGCGGCCTCCACGTCCTCGGGGCGGTGCCGCTGCGCGGCCGTCGCGCCGCGGGCCTGCAGCGCACCGCCGAGCAAGGGCGAGCCCCAGCTCGGGGCGGCGCTGGCCCCCACCGCTCGGAGCAGCTCCACCTGAAAGCAGGCGCCCCGCTCGTCGAGGATCGACAAAATCTGTTGTTGTAGCTCCCCTTTGGGTGGATCGGTGGGCGGCGGTGCCAAGGATGAGAGCAGCTCGGGTCGGATCAACCGCAGTCGACCGTCGCGGGGGCCGAGCGCCCCGGCGCCCACCCAGAGCAGCTCCCCGGAGCTGATCAGGGCGTCGAGCGCCTGCGGATCTTCGACCCCCATCCGGGCGCGCAGCACGCCAATCTCGAGGGTTGAGGCCACGATCGCAGCCCCCTCCAGCCGGCCGATCACCTCGTGAAGGGAGCGGCGTCGTCCGGGCCCGGAGGCCGCGGGGATCGCGCCCTGCCATGCTGCCAAGAAGGACGCGAGCACGGAGACCTCGACGGGCTCCACCTCCCCGCGCAGCCGGGCGAGGGTCCGCCGCTTGAGCCGCTGCAGCACCTGCTTGTCGGCCCAGCTGAGCGCCGCGCCGGGGCGGAAGCGGCCCGACACCAGCGAGCCACGGCCCTCCAGCGCCTTGAGGCAGTGGTGGAGCTGGGCCGGGGTCAGGCCGAAGCGCGCGGCGGCGGCGTCTGGCCAGAACGGCGCGTGGGTGCGGGCGTACCGGAGCACGAGCGTCTCCATCGGATCGCCGCGCTGGACGTTGGGCTCGGCGGGTGCGCCGATGGGCGGCACCACGCCCAGCGCATCGCGGAGCACCGCGAGGTCCTCGGCCGCCACCCAGCGGACCTGCCCGGCGATCCGGACCTTGGCCGCGCGGCCCTCCCGTTCGAGCGTTCGGAGCCAGTCAGCGGCCGGGCCGTCCGCCCGCGCCTGCACCTCGTCGGCGTCGAGATCTCCGAGGCGCCGGAGGGCGTCGTGGACGCCGTCCGCAGACCTCGCCTGCCGTCCAGGCGCGGTCTGCTGCAGCTCCGCCTCGAGCGCCTCCAGCTCGCTGGGGTCGAACTGCTCCTCTAAGTGGTCCTCCCCGAGCAGCTCCCGAAGCAGCTCCCGGTCGATGCCCAGCGCTTGGCTCCGGCGCTCTGCCAGCGGCGCGTCTTGTTCGTAGAGCCAGGACGCCACAAACGAGAACAACAAGCTGCGGGCGAAGGGCGACGGGGTGCGGGTCTCGACCGACTCCACGTGGAGCCGCCGGTCGCGGATCGCGCGGAGAACATCGCGCAGGCCGTCCATGTCGAAGCTGTCGTGCAAGCACTCGCGGTAGGCCTCGAGGACCAGGGGGTGCCGCGGGTTGCGCCGGGCGTCGGCGAGCAAGGCCTGGGCGCGCATTCGCTGCAGGTAGAGCGGCGTGCGCTGTCCGGGCCGCCGACGCGGGAGCAGCAGCGCTCGGCCAGCCGCCTCTCGAAAGCGGGCGGCGAACAGGCTCGAGTGCTCGAGCTGCCTCAGAACGAGCTCCTTCACGTCGTCGGGGTCGGGCAGGAGGTCCTCTAAGGGCGGCGGCTCGTCCCCGTCCTCCAGGCGCAGAATGAGCCCGTCGTCGGTGCAGTGGACCTGTGCGCTCCGGCCGGTCTTGGCCTCCAGCCGGGCGGCGACCGTCAGCGCCCACGGCGCCAGCACCCGCGCGCCCAGCTGGGCGTGCAGGCAGACACGCCAGTCGCCAAACTCGTCGCGAAAGTGCTCCACCACGATGCGCTCATCGGTGGGGACCGCCGACCCTTGTTCGCGCTGGTCGCGGATCAACGCGATGAGGTTGGTTGAGGCCAGCGGGTCAAAACCGCACCGATCCGCAAGGAGCTGCGCCGCGTCGACGTCCTCCAGACCGTCGATCACGCGACAGAGCTCCCCCATCTTCTGCCCGAGCTCCAGCGGCCGCCCGGGCCCCTCCCCTCTCCAGAACGGCATGCGGCCCGGCTCGCCGGGCGCCGGCGTCACGTAGATGCGGTCGCGCTGAACCTCCACGATGCGCCAGGCGCTCGCGCCCAGCATGAAGACGTCGCCCTTGCGGGACTCGTGGACCATCTCCTCGTCGAGCTCACCGACCCGAGGGCCGTCTGGCGCGATGTGCACGGGCCAGGTGCCGCGATCGGGGATCGTCCCGGCGTTCGACAGCACGATCAGCCGCGCCTCGGCCCGCGCGCGCAGGGTGTCGGCGGTGCGGTCCCAGACCAGGCGCGGGCGCCCGCCCTCCCCGGAGTCCAGCAGCCCGCACAGCATGTCAATGACGGCCTGCAGGCTCTCTTCGCCGAGCTCTCGGTAAGGCCACGCCCGGCGGATCAGCGCCTGGAGCGCAGGGCGTGACCACGTGTCGATCACGCACAGGGCGACGAGCTGCTGGGCGAGCACGTCGAGGGGCGACCGGGGGGCCCGGGTGGCCTCGATCCGCCCCTCCTGCATGCCGTTGGCCACCGCTGCGGCCTCGAGCAGCTCGCCCTTGTATCGCGGATAGATCCGACCGACGCTCAGCCCGCCCACGTGGTGCCCCGCCCGGCCGACGCGTTGGAGGCCTGCGGCCACCGATGGGGGCGCTGCGACCTGAATGACCAAGTCCACGGCGCCCATGTCGATGCCGAGCTCCAATGAGCTGGTCGCGACGATGCAGGGGATCCGGCCCCGCTTCAGCGCGTCCTCGATGGCCACCCGCTGCGGCGGCGCCACGCTGCCGTGGTGGGCGTAGGAGATCGGCAGCGCCAAGCCGCGCTCGCCGGCCAGATCATTGAGCTGCTGGCTCACCCGCTCACACAGACGACGGCTGTTCGTGAAGACGATGGTGCTCCGGTGGGCGAGGATCTCGTCCAAGATGGCCGGGATGAGGACCGTCCAGGCGCCTGCGCGCTCGGCCCCCGGGGCGGACATGGGGTGGCTGAGCGGACCCCCGGGCGCTGGGGGGCTTCGCATCGGCACGGCGTCGAGATCGGGGACGGGGCAGCGGACCTCGATCTGGAGGCGCGGTGCTTCGCTCGCGTCCACGATGCGGACTGGCCGATCTCCCCCCAAGAAGCCGGCGATCTCCGAGAGCGGCCGCTGTGTTGCGCTGAGGCCGATGCGCTGGGGCTCGACGGTGGTCCGCGCGCAGAGCCGCTCCAGGCTGAGCGAGAGGTGGGCGCCCCGCTTGGTGCCCGCCATCGCGTGGATCTCGTCGATGATGATGGTGTGGACGCTCTGGAGGCCGTCTCTCGCGCCGCTGGTCAGCATGAGGTAGAGGGACTCGGGCGTGGTCACCAGGATCTGTGGCGGCATCTTCCGATCGAAGGCGCGCTGTTTGGCGGGGGTGTCTCCTGTGCGCACGCTGACCCGGACGACGGGGTCCGGCAGGCCCAGGGCCTCTGCGGCGCGGCGAATGCCCGCGAGCGGCGCCCAGAGGTTCTTCTCGACATCGTAGGCCAGCGCCTTCAGCGGCGAGATGTAGAGCACCTCCACGCCGGGGACCGGCTCCGACGGTTCGCGGGGCGCGCCGCGACGCAGCTTCGGTGGCGGTGGCGGCGGCGCGGCCGCCCGCTCGAGGGCGCGCACGCACACGCGGTCGAGGGCCGAGAGGAAGGCCGCCAAGGTCTTGCCGCTGCCCGTCGGCGCGAGGAGCAGCGTGTGGGCGCCGCTGTGGATCGCGGGCCAGCCCAAGGCCTGGACCCGGGTGGCCCCGGGGAAGGCCGCGTCGAACCAGCGCTGCGTCGGTGGACTGAACAGTTTGATGGGGGTGTCGCCAGACATGGGGGCAGTATGGCACGCTGCTTTGGGCGGGGCAAGCAGCCGCCGCGCCGCGGTGACATTCAGTTACCTGTCGTTGTGTTCAGTATCTGGGCTCACCAGGTCCGCTGGCCGTAGAACGTGGTGATCAGCGTGTCCCCTGCCACGATGAGATCGGTGAAGCTGTCGCCATTCCGGTCGCCGGGCCCAGCCAAAGCCCGCCCGGCGGCGTCGCCTGGGGCGCCCACGACGGTCGCGCTGATGGCCAACAGCGGCTGCGTCCCGCCGAAGGGCCCTGCGGCGACAAAGACGAGGCCGCCGTCCGCCGAGCGGGGCGCGCCCACGGCGATGTCGCCCTGCTCGTCGTTGTTCATGTCGCCCACCATGGCCACGGCGGCCCCGGCGGCGCTCCGGGCGGGCCCCTCCAGCCGACCGAACGCGAGCCCGGAGATCAGCCCGCTGCCGATCCCCTCGCCCAAAACGATGTAGGCCACATCGTTCCCAGGCGCGCCCACCAGCAGGTCGCTTTTGCCATCGTCGTCGAGGTCCTGGCCACCGGAGACGCTGGCGCCGAGGCCATCGCCGCTGTCCCCAGCGAGGCGGTCGGGCTCGGCCGCGCCGATGGGTCCGAGCAGGATCCAGACGGCGCCGTCGTCGGTGGGATCGGCGGCGACGTGGTCGGAGACACCGTCACCGTCGAGATCTCCGGCCCGTTGAAGCACCCGCAAGCCGGATGAATCCCCAAGGCCCGGGAGGCTGGAGAGCGCGGCGCCGCCCGCTCGGTCAGCGCTGTGCCAGAGCCCGGAGGCCGAGGCCACCAGCAGGTCTGGCTGGCCGTCGTCGGCCTGGTCGTCGACGGCCAAGACGGCGAGCCCGAGCTGGTCGCCGGGGGTGCCGGTCCAGCGGAGCGTCAGGTCGGCGGTGGCGTGTCCGTCGTCCCAATCCCCTGAGATCAGGTAGATCGACCCGGCGCCGCCGGACGCGCCGCTGTCCCCCACCCACAGCTCCTCGACCCCGGCGCTGAGGCTGGGCGCGCTGCTGAAGCTGTGCGCGAGGGTCTCGGCCGGGCCGGTCGTGGTCAACAGCACCCCGACCCCGTCCAAAGCGGCGTAAGCGACGTCGCGGGAGGCGTCTCCGCCGAGCTCGCCGACCTCCAGGGCGGGCCCCTCGGCGTTGGTGGCGCCTTGGCCGCAGGCGAGCTCCACGCCGCCCACAAAGTAGGGCGCGCCGTCCACGCCGTCGCAGTCGTTGTCGCGGCCGTCTCCGCAGACCTCGAGGTTGCCGGGGAAGACGTCGTCGGCGCTGTCATCGCAGTCGGCTGCGTTCTCGATCCAGTCGGGAGCGGGGCGCTCGCAGGCGCGGTAGCCCACCGCCGCGTCGCCGAAGCCGTCGCCGTCCTCATCGGGGCCCCAGAACGGGAGCCCGCGAATGGAGTCGTCTTCGGCGTCGAGGAGCGTGTCGCAGTCGTTGTCGATGCCGTCGCAGCGCTCCTCGGCTTCGGGGTGGATGTCGTCGTTGCGATCGTCGCAGTCCAGCCGGTTGTCGGCGGCCCCGCGGGGCATCGGGCTGCTCGCGCAGGCGGCGGTCGAGAGCAGCGGGTCGCCGTAGCCGTCAAGGTCGCTGTCCACCGCGTACTGGACGACGCCCTCGGTCAGCAGGTCGGGATCAGTCAGGTCGTCGAGGCCGTCGCAGTCGTCATCGACGCCGTTGCAGGGCTCCGGCGCGCCGGGGAAGCGCGCAGCGTCGGCATCGTCGCAGTCCTCCTCGCTGGTGAAGCCGTCGCCATCGGCGTCCACCGGGCCGTCCTCGCCTTTGGGGGCGCCCTCCCCGCCGCAGGCCCCGACCCACAGGGCGAGCGTCATGGAGGGCCAAAGGAAGAGCTTGCGGCTGGTTCGCATCGAGGTGGCCTTTGGCGGGCTTTGGGCCCGGGTTGTCCGTTCAGACGGGTTGGTATTTTGGCCGATTCAGGGTTGTCTGGGCCGGAATTCAAGGCTGACGGAAGAGGACGCCTCGGGACGGCCGAAGGCTACAGCGGGATGTTCCCGTGCTTTCGCGGCGGGTTGCTGTCGCGCTTGCCCTCCAGGCTGTCGAAGGCGTCGATCAACCGGGCGCGGGTCTCGCGCGGAAACAGCACCTCGTCCACATAGCCAAGCTGGGCGGCCCGGTAGGGGTTCGCGAACTTCTCGCGGTAGTCCGCGACGAGCTCTGCCTTTTTGTCTGCGGGGTCGGTGGCCTCGTC
>CANHON010000014.1 GCA_947462115.1 Deltaproteobacteria bacterium
GGTCAAGGGCCTGTCCGGCGGCCAGCGCATGACCCTCGAAGACCTGATGAAGAAGGGGACGGAGGGCCAGAAGCTCACCCTGAACCTGATCATCCGGGCGGACGTGGGCGGCTCGCTCGAAGCCCTCCGTGGCTCTCTCGAGGCCATCCGAGTGGAGGGCACCGAGGTCCGCGTGCTGCACGCAGGCGTGGGCGCCGTCACCGAGAGCGACATCACCCTCGCCCGGACCGACCAAGCCGTCGTCATCGCCTTCAACGTGCGCCCGGACGCCAACGCCCGCCGCGCGATGGACGCCTTCGGCGTCGAGGTCCGCCCCTACCGGATCATCTACGAGGCCATCGAAGACGTGGAGCGCGGCCTTCGCGGCCTGCTCGCCCCGACCATCAAAGAGGTCGTGCAGGGCTCGGCGGAGATCCGCCAGACCTTCAACGTGCCCAAGGTCGGGACCATCGCTGGCTGTTTCGTGCTCGACGGCAAGATGGCGCGGAGCCACTCCATCCGCCTGCTGCGCGACAGCAAGGTGCTCTGGGAGGGCCGCCTCGGCTCGCTCAAGCGCTTCAAGGACGACGTTCGCGAGGTCCTCGGCGGCTATGAGTGCGGTATGTCGCTCGACGGCTACAACGACATCAAGGTCGGCGACGTGATCGAGGCCTTCACCAAAGAAGAAGTGAAGCCCCTCTGAACCAGAGGCGGCTCAACGCCCCCAAGCGGCCTCGGCTGCCTGGGGGCTTCCTCTTTTCCCTGACCGAGGTGACATGAGCGACCAAGAGCCCGTCCCGCACTGGCGCGCCCCGTTCTTGCCAGCACCCGATGAGAAGATCTGGGTGGGCGTGCTGCGCGTCGAGGTGCAGGTCCCCGGCGCCCGCTCCCTCAAGGACCGGCGCATGGGCGTCGCCCACGTGCGCGACCGCGTGCGGGCCCGGCATGGGTTCTCGGTCGCCGAGGTCGGTCACCGGGAGGACCACCAGCGGGCGGTCTTGGCCATCAGCAGCGTCAGCGCCGACCCCGCCACGCTCCGGTCGGCCCTCGACCAGCTGGCGGGCGAGATCGAGGGCTGGGGCAAGGTTTTTGTCACCAGCCGCCAAGTGGAGCTGCGCCGCGCCTTCGCCGATCCCCGCGACGACGACCGTGCCCTGTAGGGTCTGAGCCCCCGGAGCCTGTCGCGCGCTCGCGCAGGACCTTATAGTCGCTTTTCGCTGCACCCTTGACGAGACACGGTCCGCGGCCAGCGCCGCGCGCGCAGGATAGGAGCCCGCCATGAGTGACATCGCCCGTCCGGCCCACGACCCGCCCCTGCGCATGACGCGCAATCATCTCTTTGCGATTGCGGTGCTGGGGCTCGCCATCGGCTCCCTCACCTTCGTCTTGGGCTACAAGGTCGGCCGGGGCCAAGCGGGCTCGAGCGTCGCGGTCGCGGCACCTGCAGGCTTCACGCCCGATCCCAACACGGAGCTGGCCTTGGAGGCGCTGTTTCGTGAGGTAGAGGCGGTGTCCCTCGCGGCGCCCCCCAGCGTCGAGGCCGAGGCCGCGGGCGACGACCTCTACTTCCCCAACGCGCTCGGCGGAGCGCCCTCGCCGGTCAACGCCGCCGAAGGGGAGCGGCGGGATGAGGCCACCACGGCGGCCGCCACGCCCGGCTTTGCGCCGGTCCGCCCCGCCGGGAGCGGCACCGGGGCCGAGAGCGGCTGGTCGATTCAGGTGGGCGCCTTCCCCGTGGCCGCCGAGGCCGACGCCCAGGTCGCGGCGCTTCAGGCCCAAGGCCTCCAAGCCTACCGCTCCGACGCGCTCACCGATGGCCGCAACTGGTACCGCGTGCGGGTGGGCGGCTTCGCCGATCAAGTCGAGGCGGAGCAGGCGCGGGCGCGCATGTCCGCGACGCTCAAGGGGGCGGAGCTCACCGTTCAGGCGGCCCCTTGAGCACGAGCGCGGGCCGGCGGGTCGACAAGCCGTGGGGGCACGAAGAGGTCTGGGCCGAGGGCCCTGGCTACGTCGGCAAGTTGTTGATCATCCGAGCGGGTCATCGGCTGAGCCTCCAGCACCACGCCCAAAAGGTGGAGACCATCCGCGTGCTCAGCGGCGAGCTGGAGATCAGCGTCGGTGACCACCCCGAGCGCCTGCAGACCGAGCGGGCGGGCCCCGGCGCGGTGATCCACATCCCGGCGGGGCTCTTGCACCGGATGCGCGCCATCACCGATCTGGAGCTGGTCGAGGTCTCGACCCCCGAGCTCGACGATGTGGTGCGCCACGCCGACGACTACGGGCGCTCCTAGGCGCGCGCTTGACAGGGCCGGCCACCGCTTGCGAAGGTGGCCCACCGGAGACTGAGATGTCACGCCTCGCATCCATCGTGGGCCTCGCCGCCACGCTGCTCATCACCGCCACCGAAGCCCGCGCACAGCAGGGCGGTGACGGTGTTTCGTTCGGCACCGTGGGCGATCGGTTCGGGCCGCCCGACTACTACATCGTCCAGCAGGGCGACACGCTCTGGGAGATCTCCAACCGCTTCCTGGGCAACCCCTACTACTGGCCGCGGCTCTGGTCGATCAACGAGCACATCACCAACCCGCACTGGATCTACCCGGGCAACCGCGTGGTCTTCCGGCTCGGCTCGCTGATCGATCCGCCGCGGATCGACCTCGACGGCGTGCCCTCCGACGGCGTCCGCACCAGCTCGGTCGACATCGTGGGCGCAGAGGCGGCCTGCGGGGCCGACATCCGCTTCACCGACACCCGCGGCGCCCGCACCTACTTGGCCAACGGCTTCTTGGCCGAGCGGGCGGACGTTGACGTCTACGGCACCGTCAAAAAGGCCCGGCCGGGGGCCGTTGCGCTCGCTCAGTACGACCTCGTCTACCTGGAGCTGGACGATCCGGAGGCCTACTCCTGCGGCGACGTGGTCAGCATCTTCCGGCAGACCCGCAAGCGGGTTCGCCACCCGGAGAGCCGAAGCACCCGCTTTGGTGGCCTCTACGAGGTCGTGGCCGAAGCGCAGATCGTCCACCGTCACGGCGACTACCTGACCGCGTCCATCCGCAAGTCCTGGTCCGAGGTGGAGCGTGGCGACCTGGTCGGCCCCCAGGTGCCGGTGAACGTGCAGGTGGAGGTCGCGGCGCCACGCGGCGAGCTGGACGGGACCATCGTGGAGCGGCTCAACTCCGAGGCCTACTTGATGGGCAACGGGGAGACCGTCTTTGTGGATCGGGGACGGGCAGACGGCGTGCGGGTGGGCCACACCTTCTGGATCGTCGAGCAGCGCGACGCGGCCATGGACACCAAAAAGGAAGACCGAGATCTTCCGTATGCGGTCGTTGGTCGGCTCGTGGTGGTGCGCGTGGATGAGTACAGCGCCACCGCCGTCATCACCGACGCCGAGCGCAACCTCACGGTCGGCATGCACATCAAGCAAGAGATCAAGTCCAAGATCGACTAGCTTGCAGGTCGCCCGGACAGTCGGTTAGGCCGGCGGCGCCAACCGACGCAGCCGTATGTGCTGCAATGTCCGACATTCTGCCGGCCTTCTGGGCCGGAGCTGCGCTGCTGAGCGGTCGAATCGATCTGCTTAGCTTTGTCGCGCGCCCCGAAGAGCTCGATGCCTTCGCCGCGCGCTCATTGACCGAGCTGTGCACGCTCGGCGTGCCGCCCGCGCTCGCCTGGACCCTGGTGAGCACCCCGGCAAACCCCTCGCCTGGCCCCACCTGTCGGCTCGGCCAAGCGGGCTACCCCAGCGGTCTGGCGCTGCTGCCCTATGCGCCCCCGGTGCTGTTTCTGCGCGGGGACCTTCGCCTGCTTCACCGGCCCGCGCTGGCGGTGGTGGGGGCACGCCGGTGCTCCGAGCAGGGGCGGCGCTTCGCCGCGCAGGTCACCCGCGCCGTGGTGGAGGCCGGCGGCGTCGTGGTGAGCGGGCTCGCCTGGGGCATCGACGAGGCCGCCCACGAGGCCGCGCTTCAGGGCACCATCGCCGTGTTGGCCCAGGGCTTCGACACGCTCAGCGGGCGGAGCGAGGCCCTCGCGGCGCGGATCGTGGCCGCGGGCGGCCTGCTGGTCAGCGAGTTCCCGCCGCACCGTGGGGCCGCTCGGCACACCTTCCCGCAGCGCAACCGGGTGATCGCCGGCCTGTCGCGTGCCACGGCGGTCATTGAGGCGACGGAGCACTCCGGTTCGCTGATCACCGCCCGGCTGGCCGCCGAGTACGGGCGCGAGGTGCTCGCCGTGCCCGGCCACCCGTCGAGCCCCATGGCCCAAGGCTGCTTGGATCTCATCGGCCAGGGCGCCGGGCTCCTCCGCGCCCCCGCGGACGCGCTGGACGCCATTGAGCTCCGCGCAGCGCCGAAGGCCCCGCCCCGGGACCCGCTGCTCGCGGCCCTGTACGACAGCCCCGACTTCGACACCCTGATCGACCGCACCGGCGAGCCCCCTCCCCTGCTGCTGCGCCGCCTCGCAGAGCTGGAGCTGCAGGGCGCGGTGCTGCGCCTCCCCGGCGACCGCTACGCGGAGTCGGCATGAGCCGGCGTGGCCTGCGGGCGTACGCGGCGCGGAGAGGTGCCCCCCGGGAGCGGCCACCCGCGCCCCCAACGGCTATGCCCACCGGCGTGCGGGTCTGCCGGTGTGCGGGGGGCCAGCGCCCGATGGAGCCGACCGATGCCCGACCCAACGCCCACCCACCGACTGCTCGACCTCGACGTGCAGGCCAGCACCCTGCTCGATGTGCTGGTCGAGGCCGGCCACCTCGACGACGACCTGCTGGAGGAGGTCAACGACCGGCTGCTGGATCAGCGGCCCGACTCCGGGCTCATCGACCTCGCCATCATGCGGCGGGTGGTGGCCACCGTGCTGTTCGAGCGCGAGGACAAGCTCGACCCGGAGCTCAAGCGCATCGTGGATCAGGAGTGGGGCCTGCTGTTCGGCTGAGCGGCGCCCGGATCGGCCCCGCCCCGCGCCGCCGGTTGCAGCGCCCCTCCGCCCCGTGTCACCCGGCCGGTCCGCCGTCGATCGGCTCAGGCCTTGGGCTTGGGCGCCTTGGGCTTGGCGGGCGCCTTGGGCTTGGCGGGCACCTTGGCCGCTGGGTCAGCGGACGAGACCGAGAGCTCCGCGCCCTTTGGAGCCTTCGGCGTGGCCTTGGCTTTGGGGGCGGGCCCCTCGGTCGCGGCCGCGGGCTTCGCGGGGGCCTTGGCCTTCGCGGCGGGCTTCGCGGCAGCAGCGGCCGGCTTGGCGGCCTTGGGCTTGGCCACCTTGGGCGTTGCGTCGCTCTCTTCCGGGACGAGGACGCTGGCCTTGGCGGCGGGCTTTGGCTTGGTCGCCTTCGGCTGTGCCGGCTCCTTGGCGGCGCCCTCGCGGGCCTTGCGCGGGAGCGCGGGGCTCGGGCCGGCGGCGCGCTTCTTCTCCAGCATCACCAGCGCCTCGGCCAGCTCCAGCGCGTTGTCGTCCATGAGCTTGGGCAGGCTGACGTTGACCTCGCCGTCCGTCACGTAGGGTCCGAAGCGCCCCTTGCGCACGGTGATGCTGCGGCCGGTCACCGGGTCGGCCCCGAGCGAGCGGCTGCCGCCCCGGGACTGAGGCTGGGAGAACAGCGCGAGGGCCTCGTCGAAGGAGAAGGTGAAGATGTCGGCCTCGGCCGGGAGCGAGCGGCTGCCCACGCCCTCGCACTTCACGTAGGGGCCGTAGGGGCCGTTGGCGACCCACATCGGCTCGCCCTTCTCGGGGTGCTTGCCCAGATCACGGGGGAGCGACAGGAGCTGAAGGGCCACCGCGAGGTCGAGCTGCTCGGGCACCATGCCGCGGAGCAGGCCGGCGGTCTGGGGCTTGAGCTTCTTGAGGGTGCCGCGGCGGTTCGCGACCTCCTCGGCTTCGCCCAGCTGCACGTAGGGCCCGTAGCGGCCGATCTGCAGCGTGACGGCCTTGCCCGTGGCGGGGTCGAGCCCCAGCACCTTGGGCCCCTCGGCGCGCTTGGCGAGCAGGGTCAGGGCCCGCTCGTAGGTCAGCTCATCGGGCGGCAGGTCCTCGGGAACATCGGCCTTGACGTCACCCTGCTCCAGGTAGGGCCCGTAGCGGCCCACCCGGAGGTCGATGCCCGCGGCGTCCGACTGGCCGCTCAGCTTGAGGGTGCACACCTGCCGCGGGTCGATGCCCGCCTCGGCGTCCGCGAGCCGCTGGGCGAGGCCCGGGCTGCCCTTGTAGAACCGGGTGAGGTAGCTGGCGTACTGCTCGTTGCCGAGGGCGATCTCGTCGAGCTCGAGCTCCATGCGCGCGGTGAACTCGTAGTCGACCAGCCAGCCGAGGTGGCGCTCCATCAGGTTGATCACGGCGAAGGCCGTAAACGTCGGCACCAGCGCCCCGCCCTTCTTGAAGACGTAGTTGCGCTTGAGGATGGTGTCGATGATGGAGGCGTAGGTCGAGGGGCGGCCGATGCCGCGGGCCTCCAGCTCCTTCACCAGGGTCGCCTCGGTCAGGCGCGCCGGCGGGCGGGTCTCGTGGCCCTCGGCCGTGGCGCGCGCGACCTCCAAGCCGTCCCCGGCCCGGAGCGGCGGGAGCACGCGCTCTTGATCGGCGAGCTCCGCGTCGGGGTTGTCGGAGCCCTCCACGTAGGCCCGACGGAAGCCGGGGAAGTCGATGGTCTTGCCGTTGGCCTGAAGGCGAGCCTCACCCACCTCCATGACGATCCGCACCTGCTTGCCGGTGGCGTCCGCCATCTGCGAGGCGACCGTGCGCTTCCAGATGAGCTCGTAGAGGCGCGCGGCATCTTCATCCAGCTCGCGGATGGCCTCGTCGAGGCTGCGGAAGCTCGCGCCGGCCGGGCGCACCGCCTCGTGGGCCTCTTGGGCGTTCTTCGCGCGGCTGCTGTAGACCCGCGGCTCAGCCGGCAGGTAGGGACCGCCGTACTGGCTGAGGATCAGCTGACGGGCGGCCGCGAGCGCCTCCCCCGACAGGGCCGGGGAGTCGGTTCGCATGTAGGTGATCCAGCCATTCTCATAGAGCTGCTGGGCCACCCCCATCGTGCGCTTGGCGGTCCAGCGCAGCTTGCGGTTGGCCTCCTGCTGCAGCGTGCTGGTGGTGAAGGGCGCGGCGGGCCGGTCCCGGTAGGGGCGCTCCTCGACCTCGGCGACCCGGCCGTCGGCGCCGAGCAGCGCGGCTTCGATGGCCCGCGCCGCGGGCTCATCCAGCACCAGGACGTCTTTTTCACCGACGATCTGCCCATCTTCACCGAAGTGCTGCCCGCCCGCGATGCGCCGCCCCTGCCACTGCACCAAGGCCGCGTCGAGGCCGTGGGGGCCGTGGGTCAGGTGGGCCTTGAGATCCCACCACCGCGCGGGCGCGAAGGCCACCCGCCGGCGCTCCCGCTCCACCACGAGGCGCACGGCCACCGACTGCACCCGGCCAGCCGACAGCTTTGGGCGCACCTTCTTCCAGAGCAAGGGCGAGACATCATAGCCATAGAGGCGATCGACGACCCGGCGGGCCTCCTGGGCGCGCACCAGCTGCTCGTCGAGCGCACGGGGGCTGGCCACGGCCCGCTGGATCGCCTCTTTGGTGATCTCGTTGAAGACCATGCGCCGCACCGGCACCTTCGGCTTGAGCACCTCCTTGAGGTGCCAAGCGATGCTCTCCCCTTCGCGGTCTTCATCGGTCGCGAGGTAGAGGATGTCGGCCTCTTTGAGGGCGCTCTGGAGCATCTTCACCTGCTCCTTGGCCTTCGGCGGCACGACATAGTGGAGCTGGAAGGCGTCCTCGACGTTGACGCCGTAGCGCCCCCAGCTCAGACCCCGCAGGCTCTCGGGCATCTGCGCCGCGTTCTCCGGCAGGTCGCGGACATGCCCGACCGAGGCCTCCACCCGAAAGCCCTCGCCGAGGTACTTTTGGATGGTCTTGGCCTTGGCGGGGGACTCGACGATCACAAGGGCGTGGGTCATGGCCATCCGGGGGGCATCAGGAGGTCGCCGGCCCGCCGCAGCGCAGGGCGCGCGCCGACACCGGACCAGCGCAGCCGGGGGCCTCTGATCCATCGACCTGATGGCACCCGCCTGCTCGCCGCTTATGGGTACACCAGCAGGACGAGGGCGGCAAGGCGCGCGCGCCGGGCCCAAAGCCCCCAACCGGACCGAGGCCGCCCGCGCATGTCCCACGCCCCTGGCCGACCACCGCCGCGGGGCGCCCCACGCCTTCCGGCCCCTCGGGCCGACGACCAGCACCTGCGCGCCGAAGATCCCCCACTCGACGTCGATCTGGCGGACTGGCTCCAGCACCTGCGTTTTGGGCTGGGCCGTTCGCAGCACACACTCCGTGCCTATCAACGAGAGCTGGAGCGGCTTCAGCGCACGGCGCCCGGGCGCGCGCTGCGGACGCTCGGCCTCCCGGAGCTGCGGTCCAGCCTGAGCCAAGGCTGGGAGGCCCAGCACCCCACGGCCGCCTCGATGGCCCGGCGGGTCGCCGCCCTCCGCAGCTTCTACGCCTGGATGCTGGACACCGACCGCATCGAGCACGATCCCGCCGCGCGCTTGCGGGCCCCGCGCTCCCCCCGACGCGCCCCGGACCTGCTCGACACCGACGAGGCCGCCGCGGTGGTCGAGGCCCCAGGCCAGGGCTTTTGGTTCTTCGCTCGAAACCGGGCCCTGCTCGAGCTGCTCTACGGCGGGGGCCTGCGGGTCAGCGAGGCTGTCCAGCTGGACGTGCTGGACGTCGATCTGGCCCAGCGGCTGCTCCGGGTGCGGGGCAAGGGCGACAAGGACCGGATCGTCCCCTACGGTCCGCCGGCGGGGGAGGCCCTCGCGGAGTGGCTGCGCTGTCGGCCGGACCGGCCCGGCGCCGATCCGCCCGACCCAACGGCCGGGGCGCTGTTCCGCAACCACCGCGGCGGGCGGCTCACCAGCCGTGGGGCCTTCGATGTGGTCGCCCGCGCAGGAGCGGAGAACGGCGTGCGGGGGCTTCATCCCCACGCCCTCCGACACAGCTGCGCGACCCACCTGCTGAGCGCCGGCGCAGACCTGCGGATCATCCAAGAGCAGCTCGGGCACAGCAGCCTCTCGACCACCCAGCGCTATACCCACGTCGATCCGGCGCACCTGCTCCGGGTGTACCGGAGCGCCCACCCCCACGCCCAGACTGGCCCCGCACCGGAGACGGCCGGCGTCGCCGGCACCCCTGGCCCGGCCACCCGGCCGCGGCCGCCGCGAAAGTCCGGCGGATGATCAACAGCATCGCGCCGCGCCCTTGCCCGGCCGGGGGCAGCGGGCGCAGACTGCAGCCACCCAGTCGCGGCCGCGCGCGCCGAGACCCTGCGCCGAGAGTTGACGACCCGCGCCGGCGCCCAGCGCCAGCGCCCGAAGACCTGAGGAGGCCCCTGTGGATGACGGCATCGATCTGACCGCCGATGAGCGAGCGCAGCTCAGCGCGATGGCCCAGCACGCGGCGGCCCGAGACCACTACGCGCTGCTCAACGCCAAGCCCACCGCCTCGGCGGCCGAGCTCCAGCAGGCCTTCTACCAGATCTCCCGAACCTGGCACCCCGACCGCTTTTTTCGGCGCGAGCTCGGGGAGTACCGCGAGGTCCTCGACACCGTCTTTTTGGCCGTGACCGAGTCCTACCGGATCTTGTCGAACCCGGTCACCCGGCTCACCTACGATCGGGCCCGCCCCGCCGCGCCGAGCGGGGCCGCGCGGACCGCCCCCGCCGACCCCAGCCGCCCCAGCCCGCGGCCGGCCCCCCGCCTCGATCGCGCCGTCAGCAAGGCCATGCTCGAGATGCGCGCCCAGCTCAAGGAGCGCCTCCAGAAGGCCGCCACCTTGCACGCCGAGGGGGTCGCGGCCCGCGCGGAGGGTCAGGTGCTCAAGGCGTCGAACGCCTTCTCGATGGCGCTGACCTACGATCCGAAGAACGAGCAGTACAAGGCCGACGCCGAGGAGGCCAAGAAGGCGGCCCGCATACACCAGGCCCGTCAGGCGATCGCGGCCGCCGAGAACGCCGAGAGTTTCGCCAATCACCGGCAGGCCCACGACGGCTACCGCCGGGCGATCGAGTTTGGGCTCCGGGAGGCCCGCGCCTTCTACCGCTTGGGCGTGCTCACCAAGAAGCTCGACGAGGACACCAAAGCGGCGGTGCAGCACCTGCGGCAGGCCGTGGCCCTCGACGGCGATAACCTCGAATACCGGCTCACTTTGGCGGAGATGTACACCGAGGCCGGCATGGCGACCAGCGCCCGCGCCCAGTACGAGCACATCCTCTCGGTGGACAAGACCAACTCCAAGGCCAAGGAGAGCCTCAAGGAGCTGAACCGCACCTGAAGGCCCCCGCCCGGTGTGCCGCCTCCGGCTGGGGGCAGCTTCGTGGCGCCTGCCCTTGACGCCCGCGGCCTCCCGCTTTAGACGGGCGGCGCGGAGGCGGACCATCGAGGGTCGCTAGCTCAGTCGGTAGAGCACCGGCCTTTTAAGCCGAGGGTCGTGGGTTCGAGTCCCACGCGACCCACCTCCCCCCCAGCACCTTCAGCCCCGGCTGAGGCGCCTCAGACCCCATCGTCTAACGGTCAGGACTCCGGATTTTCATTCCGGCAACACGGGTTCGATTCCCGTTGGGGTCGCCACCATCTTGGGCAGCGCTGCTGCCCCCCTCGAGCCGGCCGCCAAGGCCGGCTTTGTTCGCTTATGGACACGCGGGGCACGCGGGGCGCTGACCGGCCGGTCGCGGCGCGCAGCGCTCCCTTCTCGGAACCCGCCCGAAGATCCCGTCCGCTTCTCGATTGCCGCTCGTTCGACCCGGCCGAGCCCGAGCCCCGAGGTGTCGATGGCAACGCAGGCCCCCGCCGGCGCCGCGGTGGTGATCCACCAGGTCGCCCAGCGCCTGTTCAACCTGCCGTGGCGCGCCAAGCTGCGGATCGCCGCCGCGGTGTTCCTGGCCGGCGCGTGGTCCTTGTGGGTCGGGCCGCTGCACGGTGACGAGATGAGCCTGCTGCAAGCCGTTCACGGCGCGCTGCGCATGTTCTTGCTCGACCCGCCCGACGCGCCCTCGGCCGGGGCCACGCCCGCCGTCTTCGGCCTGTACTGGCTGGCCGCCTTCACCGCGCCCCTGGTCGCCGCCGGCGCCTTCGCCGAGGCCCTGAGCGCGGCGCTCCGCAGCCTCGGCGCGCCCGACGCCGCGACCCGACGCATGCGCGGGCACCTCGTGGTCGGCGGGCTCGGCCGCCACGGGGAGCTGGTCGCCCAAGAGGCCCTCAAGCTCGGCCTCGACGTGGCGGCGGTCGACCGGAGCGCGCCCGCCAGCGCCCAGCGAAGCGTGCAATTCGGGGGCGGCTCCGCCCGCGTGCCGGTGATCGAGGCCGACCTCATCCAGCTCCAGGACTGGATCGGCGCCGTGGCGGCCAAAGAGGCGGCCCAGGTGTGGCTGTGCAGCGGCGACCCGCTGCGCAACCTCCAGCTGGCGCTCAACCTGCGCGCGGCCCTGCCGGGCCCTACCCCGCGCATCGTCGCCGTTGTCGACCAGGCCGATCTGCGCCGGCTGACCGACCACATCAGCCAGATCGAGCTCTTCGACGAGTACGGCGAGGCCGCGGAGGCGATGGTGGCGGGCGCGCTGTCGGGGCGCACCGCCGCGCCCCGCTCGGTGGCCATCGTGGGCTACGGACGGCTCGGAAAAGCTGTGCTGCGCGCCATTTTCAAGCACCCAAAGGTGCAGGTCGCAGCGGGCGGCGCTCCCCCCACGCTCCAGCTCATCGATCCGATCCTACCGACTGACTTCTGCCCCGCGGTGGAGGGCCACGCGCCCGCCTGCACCGTCCACCGCCGCACCGCCGACCTCTGGTTGGAAGACGCGGCCCTGGCGCGCGCCGCGGACGCCGAGTCCGGCCTGCCGTCGGTGATCTTCTCCTGCGTGGACGACGACCGCGCCAACCTCGCGCTGCTCTCTTCGCGCCTGCGGCACGCCGGCCCCTGCCACCTGAGCCTCCGGGTGCTGCAGCCGCTGTCGGTGGCCGAGGTCGAGGGCGTTCGTTTTCATGAGCTGACCGAGCTTCAGCGCGCGGCGGTCCACCGTCGGCTCCGCAGCGCGGCGCCCGCCTAGCCGCCCCGTCCGACCCGCCCAAGGTCGACGGGCCACGCCCCCTCCAGCGCACAGCGGAAGTAGCCGCGCCAAAGACCTGTACGAAGGCAGCAGATCCCGCGGCTCAGCGCCAGCGCCAACCCCGTCAGCTCAGCGCGGCGGCGCGCCCAGCCCGCGCCAGTTCCGGCGCTGCTCGTCGGTGTAGACCACCTCGACCGCCTCGGCGGCCCGCTCGAGCGCCCGATCCACCTTGAGGCCCTGAAGCAGGTCGCTGAGCTCATCGACGTCCCGCTCGGTGGCCTCGACGGTCGGGGGCGCCGCGGCGAGGGCCTGCACTCGGGCGTTGGCGCTGGCGAGCTGGGCGGCGAGGCTGGTCATCAGGACGCGGCGGAGCGCGGCGGCCCGCGGGCTCGCCTCGGTGAGCAGGCGCTCGTAGGTGGAGCGCTCCAGAGCGATGAGCCCTACGTCGCCTTCGGCGAGGCAGGTCGCCGAGCGGGCAGAGCCGTCGATGAGCGCGAGGTGCCCGACGAGGCTGGGCGCCGCCAGCACCGCTACCTCGCGGGGCTGCCCCTGGGCGTCCGCGCGCTGCACCCGAACACCACCCAACAGAAGCAGGAACAACGAGTCGGCGGGCTCACCCTCCACGCACAGCACCTCCCCTGGGGCGAGGCGGCGCGGCGGGACGTTGCCGAAGGCGCTGGCGAGGTGAACGGGCTCCACGTCGTTGAGCCCGAGATCGACGAGCAGGCGCGCACAGTGCTCAATTAAGGTCGCCATCATGCACCCCCAAACAAGCGCGCGAGCCGGGACCGAAGCGAAGGGGCCGGGGTGGACGGGCTGGCCGCCGCCGAGGGCTGCGCCGGGCTGTCGTCTCGCCACACGGAGGACAAGGCCTGGTTGGTGCGCCGGATGCGCCGGGCAAGGGTGGCCAGCAGGTGACGCTCAATGGCCACCACGGCGAGGTTTCGGTCGCCGGAGGCCAAGGGGTTCGGCGGCAGCAGCAAGGCGAAGCTGGGCTCGCGGACGCTGACGTCGGCGCTGCGCCGCTGGCCCCGCCCGAGCAGGCCGAGCTCGCCGAGCAGCTCGCCGGGGTGGATCTCGCCGAGCTCCCGACCGCCGACCGAGGCGACGAGGCGGCCCGAGACCAGCAGCATCGCGGAGTCAGCGACCTCCCCAGCGCGGAAAATGACGTGCCCTACGCCAAGGTGCACGGGGGTACACAGGGCCTCAAAGGCCTGCAGATCGGCCTCCGGCACACCTCGGAACACCGTTAGGGCGGACAGCCGGTGCTGGCTCATCGCTTCAACCTCCCCAGAGCGCCCCGCGGGGGCGCGCGCCGTCCCGCCCCCTATTTCCCTCCTGGCGGGCGCGCCAAGCCGAGCGTCCACGTTGAACAGCGCGATCGATCCGTACTAACCCCAATCGCAGGAAAGCGGCGGTAAGGCGGCCGTGCCCAGCGGTGGGCGCGGCGGCGGCTTCGTGACTCCAGCCGGATACACTCCCGGCGAGCGGCCCGAAGCCGCCCCGGAGGCCCTGTGAGCGCGCGCATCATCCCCGTCGAACCCTTTGACTTCGTTGTGTTCGGCGGAACGGGCGACCTCGCGCAGCGCAAGCTGCTGCCCGCGCTCTACCATCGCCTGCAGGACGGGCAGATCCCCGAGGGCAGCCGGATCATCGCCGCCTCCCGGGACGAGCTCGACACGCCGAGCTACCGCAGCCTCGTGCTGAGCTCGATCGAGAACAGCGTCCCAGAAGACATTCGCGACACGCCGCTGCTCGAGCGCTTCCTGCAGCTCTGCCACCACGTCACGGTGGACGCCGGCTCGGAGCTCGGCTGGGACGCGCTGGGCGCGCTGCTGCGCGGACGCGAAGATCACGTCCGGGCCTTCTATCTCGCGGTCGCGCCCCGCTTCTTTGGGCCCATCTGCGAGCAGGTCGGCCGCCACCAGCTCGTCACGCCCTTGTCTCGGGTGGTGATCGAGAAGCCCATGGGCCGCGACCTCGCGAGCAGCAAGCTCGTCAACAACGCCGTGGGAGCGGTCTTCAACGAGAGCCAGGTCTTCCGCATCGACCACTACCTGGGCAAAGAGACGGTCCAGAACCTGATGGCGCTGCGCTTCGCCAACGCGCTGTTTGAGCCGCTGTGGAACGCCGCCCACATCGACCACGTGCAGATCACCGTCGCTGAGACCCTCGGCGTCGGCGGGCGGGGCTCCTACTACGAGACCGCCGGCGCGCTGCGCGACATGGTGCAGAACCACCTGCTGCAGCTCTTGTGTTTGGTGGCGATGGAGCCGCCGGAGTCCTACAGCGCCGACTCGATGCGCGACGAGAAGCTCAAGGTGCTCAAGGCGCTGCGCCCCATTGACGCCGACAATGCCGCGCGGCTCACCGTTCGCGGCCAATACACCGGCCTCAACACCGCCAACGACCGCATCCCCTCCTACACCGAGGAGGCGGGGCTCAGCCGTAGCCGAACCGAGACCTTCGTAGCGATCAAGGCGGAGGTCGCCAACTGGCGGTGGGCGGGCGTGCCCTTCTACCTGCGCACCGGAAAGCGCCTCCCCAGCCGAGTCTCGGAGATCGTGGTCTGCTTTCGGCCGATCCCCCACAACATCTTCGACCAGTCCTCGGGGCGGGTCCAGTCCAACAAGCTGGTGATCCGACTGCAGCCCGATGAGGGCGTCAAGCAGTGGGTGATGATCAAGGACCCAGGGCCCGGCGGCATGCGGCTGCGGCACGTTCCGCTCGACATGAGCTTCGCCGAGGCCTTTGGCATCCGAAACCCCGACGCCTACGAGCGCCTGCTGATGGACGTGGTGCGCGGCAACCAGACCCTGTTCATGCGCCGCGACGAGGTCGAGGCGGCTTGGCGGTGGATCGACCCCATTCAAGAGGCCTGGGAACAAGACGACACGGCGCCCAACGCCTACACCGCCGGCACCTGGGGACCGACCCGCTCGGTCGCCCTCATCGAGCGCGACGGCCGCACCTGGCACGAGGAGACGGTGTGATGTCGTTGGTCCTCAACGCGTTTTCGGACCCAGCCGCCCTCGCCGAGGCCCTCGCAGCGCGGGCCGCCGCGGCCATCGGCGCACAGCTCGCGGCGCGGGGCCAAGCGCTGATCCTGCTCAGCGGCGGCAGCACGCCCCAGCGGTTCTGGGCGGCCTTGGCCCAGCGCGCGCTGCCCTGGGCGAAGGTGCAGCTCTGCCTCACCGACGAGCGCGCGGTGCCCACGGACCACCCCCGCAGCAACGAAGGAGCTCTGCAACGCGCTCTTTTCGGCACGCCCGCGGCGGCGGCGCTCCGCTGCCCCCTCTCCGCGGAGGACAGCGCGGCGGTGGTGTCGGCCTTGGCGTGGCCCGCCGCCCTCACGGTGCTCGGGATGGGCGAAGACGGCCACACCGCCAGCCTTTTCCCCGAGGCCGACCGGCTCGACGAGGCCCTCGATCCGGCCGCCGCCCCGGCCCTGCTCCCCCTGCGGGCCAAGGGCGCCCCCGAGCCGCGGCTCAGCCTCAACCTCGCGGCCCTCATCAGCGCCGAGCACGTTATTTTGCACATCGAGGGGCCGGCGAAGCGCGCCGCACTGCGGTCCGCCTTGACCCCCGGCAGCGGCGCGCCGATCGCGGCGGTGCTGGCCGCCGCCCGCCGCCCGGCCGAGGTCTACACCTGCCCCTGAGTGCCCGCCGCGCCCAGCACCGACCGTCCGCCGCCGAACCGGAGCCACCATGACCCTGCACCCCACGCTGATCGCCGTCACCGAGCGGGTCCTCGCGCGCTCCGCCGCCTCGCGGGCCGCCTACCTCGCCGCGCTGCGGTCGATGATCCGCGCCGAGCCGCGCCGGAGCGCCCTGTCCTGCGGCAACCTCGCCCACGGCTTCGCGGCCTGCGGGGCCGGCGACAAGGCGGCCTTGGCGGGCGAGCGCAGCCCCAACATCGGCGTGGTGACGGCCTACAACGACATGCTGTCGGCCCACCAGCCCTTTGAGGGCTACCCCGAGCGGCTCCGCGCCTCGGCGCGCGCCCGCGGCGCCACCGCCCAAGTGGCCGGGGGCGTGCCCGCCATGTGCGACGGCGTCACCCAAGGGCGCCCGGGCATGGAGCTCAGCTTGTTCTCGCGGGATGTCATCGCGATGAGCACGGCGGTGGCCCTGAGCCACGACATGTTCGACGCCGCGCTCTACCTCGGCGTCTGCGACAAGATCGTGCCAGGGCTGCTCATCGGCGCGCTGTCCTTCGGGCACCTGCCGGGGGTCTTCGTGCCGGCCGGGCCCATGCCCTCGGGCATCAGCAACGACCAAAAGGCCGCCGTCCGCAAGGCCTTCGCCAAGGGGGAGGCCGACCGGGCCGCCCTGCTGGCCAGCGAGGCCGCCGCCTACCACAGCCCCGGGACCTGCACCTTCTACGGAACGGCCAACTCCAACCAAGTTTTGATGGAGTTCATGGGTTTGCATGTGCCGGGCGGCACTTTTGTCGCGCCGAACACCGCGCTGCGGGCGGCCCTCACCGACGCGGCGGTGGACGCGGCCCTCCGCTGCCGCCCCGGCGCCGAGCGGCCGAGGCCCATCGGCGAGATGATCGACGAGCGCGTCATCCTCAACGGGGTGGTCGGCTTGCTCGCGACCGGCGGTAGCACCAACCACACCCTGCACCTCATCGCCATCGCCGCCGCGGCCGGCGTTCAGCTCGACTGGCAGGACATGGACGCCCTGTCGCGGGTGGTGCCGCTGCTGGCCCGGGCCTACCCAAACGGCGCCGCAGACGTCAATCAGCTCAACGCCGCGGGCGGGCCGGGCTTCCTCATCCGCGAGCTGCTCGACGCCGGGCTGCTGCACGGCGACGTTCCCACCATCTGGGGCCAGGGCCTGCGCGACTACGCCGTGGAGGCCCACCTCGACGCCGACGGGGCGCTCGCTTGGTCGCCCGCGCCCGCCGAGAGCCGCGACATCAGCGTGCTGCGGCCTGCTTCGGCGCCCTTCCAGGCCGACGGCGGCCTGCGGCTGCTCCAAGGCCCGCTCGGCCGCTGCGTGATCAAGACCTCGGCGGTGGAGCCGAGCCGCCGCAGCGTGCTGGCCCCCGCCCGCATCTTCCACAGCCAGGAGGACCTGCAGGCGGCCTTTGACCGCGGCGAGCTGACCGGCGATCTGGTCGCGGTGGTGCGCTTTCAAGGGCCGCGGGCCAACGGCATGCCCGAGCTCCACGGGCTCACCCCGGCGCTGTCCATCCTCCAAGATCGCGGCCAGCGCGTCGCTCTGGTGACGGACGGCCGCATGTCCGGGGCCAGCGGCAAGGTGCCGGCCGCCATCCACATCAGCCCCGAGGCCGCCTTGGGCGGCCCGCTCGCGCGCCTCCGCGACGGCGATCTCGTGCACCTCGACGCCGACGCCGGACGGCTCGACGTGCTGGTGCCCGCCGACGAATGGGCGGCGCGCCCGCTGGCCGAGGCGGACCTCAGCGCCAATTCCATCGGATATGGTCGCGGGATCTTCTCGTCGATGCGCGCGCTGGCGGCCCCCGCCGAGCGCGGCGGCGGCCTGCTGCCCACCCCCTGAGCCGGTCCACGCCACCCCACCGGAGTCTTCCGATGACCTCTGCAGAAGGCGGCCCCCAGGCGGGGCTCCGTGCGCTGCTCCGCCCCGCCGCGGTGATCCCTGTGCTCGTCGTCGAGGACGCCGAGCTGGCCGTTGCCCTCGCGGAGGCGCTCGTGGCCGGCGGCCTGCCGGTGCTGGAGTTCACCCTGCGCACCCCCGCGGCCCTGCAGGCGGTGCAGCGGGTGGCGGTGCACGTGCCCGGCGCCATCGTCGGCACGGGCACGGTGCGCAGCCCCGATGACCTCCTCCGAAGCGCCGACGCTGGCGCTGTCTTCGCGGTCTCTCCCGGACTCAGCCCCCGCCTCGCCGAGGCTGCTGAGCGCAGCCCCATCCCCTTGTTGCCGGGCGTCTCCACCGCCAGCGAGGCCATGAGCGCGGCGGAGCGCGGCTTCTCGACGCTCAAGCTGTTCCCGGCGGTGCCGGTGGGCGGCGTGGCCCTGCTGCGCGCGCTGGGCGGCCCGCTCCCCGAGCTGCGCTTCTGCCCGACCGGGGGCGTCTCGTTGAAGAACGCGCCGGAGTTCTTGGCGCTGCCCAACGTGATCTGCGTCGGCGGCTCGTGGGTCGCCCCCGCCGAGGCCCTCGCGGCCGGCGACTGGACGACGGTGCGGGCGCTGGCCGCAGAGGCCGCAGCCCTCCGCCCCGACTCGCAACCTTTGCCGGACTGTTCCGCGCGTTGAGCGCCTTCCCGAGCGCCCGCGCCGCCGCACGGGCCCAGCCCCCGGAGCCCTTCATGCGCCAAAACATCGTCCCGTGCATCGTCTTCATCGCCCTGGGGCTGACCGGCTGCAGCGCGGAGGCCCCGGCCCCCGACAAGGCCGCGGCCGACAGCGGCGCCGACGCGGCCCCTACGCCGACCACCCTGCCCGAGGGCCTGGAGCTGGATCGGCTGCTGATGCACCTTGACGCGCTGGCGGCCATCGGCGCCGACCGCGGCGACACCCGGGTGCTCGGGAGCGCCGGCTTCGAGGACAGCGCGCGCTACGTCCAGGCGCAGCTGGAGGCCGCCGGCTTCGTCGTGCAGCGGCAGCCCTTCTCCCACTCGACCTGGGCGGCGCTCGGGCCGGGCGCGCTGGAGGCCGATGGGCTCAGCGCCTTCGTCTCGGGCCGAGACTTTGGCCCGATCGGGCGGTCGCCGCCCGGAGATGTGCGCGGCCCGGTGGTGGCCGTGGACATCACCCTGCCGCCGCCCGGGGGCGCCAACTCGACCCACAGCGGCTGCGAGGCGGCCGACTGGCGGGACTTCCCCGCTGGCGCCATCGCGTTGATCCAGCGCGGGAGCTGTGGCTTCTCGGTGAAGGTGCAGGGCGCGGAGGCCGCGGGCGCGGTGGGGGTGATCCTGTTCAACGAAGGTCAGTCCGATCGCTCGGGCCTCATCGGCGGGAACCTCGACAGCTCCATCGTTCACACCATCCCGGTGGTCGAGGCCCGCACCTCCGTGGCGACGACCCTGCTCGCGGCCATGGCCGAGGGCACCGTCTCGGCGCGGATCCTCGTGGAGTCCGAGCTCAACGAGATCCCCACCGAGAACCTGTGGGTGGACCTGCCGGGCCAGACCGACGAGCTGGTCGTCGTGGGCGGCCACCTCGACTCGGTGGGCGCCGGGCCGGGCATCAACGACAACGGGAGCGGCGTCAGCCTCGTGCTGGAGCTGGCCTTGCTCGCCCGGGCCTTGCGCGAGAGCGGCGAGCCCGCGCCCCGAAACACCCTGCGCTTCGCCTTCTGGGGCGCCGAAGAGGAGGGCCTCATCGGCTCTTTCGCCTATGTTCGCGCGCTGGAGCCCGATGCCCTCAGCGCCCACGTCGCCAACCTGAACTTCGACATGGTCGCGAGCCCCAACGGCCTGCGCGCGGTCTACGACGGGGACGGCTCCGCTGAGCTCGGCGGCTTCCCGGCGCCTGACGGGAGTGACGTGATTGAGGCCATGTTCACCGAGCACTTCGACGCCCGGGACCAGGACTGGCACCCCACCGCCTTCGACGGCCGCAGCGACTACGGCCCCTTCATCTTGGCGGGGGTGCCCGCCGGCGGCCTGTTCACCGGCGCGGAGGCGCTCAAGACCCCGGTCGAGGCCGCGCAGGTCGGCGGGACGGCCGGCGAGGCGCTGGACCCCTGTTACCACCAGGCCTGCGACACCGAAGAGAACATCGATCCAGTGCTCTTTTTGGAGATGGCCGAGGCCGCTGCGGCGGCCACGGCGGGCGCCGCGGACCTGCGCCCCTTCGTCCAGTCGCGGCAGGCCCGGTCGATCCCGGTCCGCGCGGAGGGCCTCGACTACCTGGGCGGCTGCGACCACCCCCGCCCGGCGAAGTAGCGCCGCGGCGGCGGGGACGGGGCCGGCGACCTCGGAGGCGCCCGCGCCCACGCACAACGACGGAGCCGCCCCGCGGAGCGAACTCCGGTGCTCCGCGGACAAGACCGGGGTCCAGCGGCCGGATCGGCGCCTCGGCGCGGACGACGACGGATCGCGCCGCCCGTGCCCGAAGCCGATCCCCCCCCGAACGGCCCGACAGCCGATTAGAGTTCCCCGCCCACTGCAACGGAGCCCACCGATGATCCACTTGCTGACCGCGCTGCTGCTCAGCGGCGCCGCCCACGCCATGGAGCTCAAGAGCCCCACGATCGCGCCGGGCGCGACCATCCCAAACAAGCACGTCTTCAACGGCTTCGGCTGCAGCGGCGGCAACGAGCGGCCCGAGCTGAGCTGGACCGGGGCGCCCGCGGACGCCAAAAGCTTCGCGGTGCTGGTGCACGACCCCGACGCGCCGACCGGCGGTGCCGGCTGGTGGCATTGGGTCGCCTACGACATCCCCGCGGGCACGAGCGCGCTCAGCAGCACCAAGCTGCCGGAGGGCACCGTTCAAGGCCCCACGGACTTCGGCGCCCCTGGCTTCGGCGGCCCCTGCCCGCCGCCGGGAGACAAGCCCCACCGCTACCACTTCACCGTGCACGCGCTCAAAGTGGCCAAGCTGGAGCTGCCGCCGGGCGCCTCCGCGAGCCTGATCGGCTTCATGGTCAACGCGAACTCGATCGCCAAGGCTGAGCTCACCGGGATCTACGGTCGGTGACCGCGCCGGGCGACCTCCCGCCCCCCGCCACGGCCCCGCGCAAGCGGTGGCCGGTGCAGCTGCACGTCTTCATCGTGCTGAGCGTGCTGGGCGCCGCGCCGGTCGCGACCCACGGGATCGGCGAGGCCAAGCGCTGGGGAGACGAGGCCGCCGCGCACGCCGACGCGCTCGCCCAGCAGGCCGCGAAGAGCGCCGCCCGCTCCCTGGAGGACCGGCTCCGCGACAAGACCGCGATCCTGCAGGCCATGGCCGGCGGGCTGGGCGCCGACTTCGCGTGGACGGAGGAGCACCTGCAGCCCGAGCTCAACGGGCAGATCGCGCAGAGCCGCGCCTTCGACTCCGTGTATTTGGCCGATACCACAGGAATGTCCTTGGTGTTCGCGCCGCGGGTGCGCGCAGACGGGGTCTCGACCGCGCCCGGGGTGAGCTACGCCGAGCGCGACTACTACGAGGAGCTGATGCGCACCCACGCGGTGGCCTACAGCCGCGTCCAGCTCGGCAAGCAGTCTGGCATCGCCAACGTCATGATCGCCGTGCCCATCCATGGCGACCCCGGCGGTCGCGGCGTGCCCTGCCCCGAGGGCCTCGCCCACGACCGGGCGCACGGCCCCCTGCGCGGCTACCTCGCCGCGGGGGTCAGCCTCGCTGAGCTCAGCACGCTGGCCAGCCGCGCCGTGCCCCCCGGGAGCAACGCCAGGCTGCTCATCATCGACGGGGAGCGGCGGGTGCTGGTGGACAGCGCCGGTCGACTGCCGGCCCTGAGCCGACTCCAGCCGGGACCTGGCGGGGCCGTGGACTGCCCCGAAGTGCCCGTTGAGGGCGAAGATGACCTGAGTCAGCGGGTTCGCCAGTGGTGCACCCCGATCGCCCTCGGGCAGCAACGCTGGCAGGTCTGGGTGAACTCGCCCATGGCGGACCTCGAGGCGGCGGCGGGTCGGGCCCGAACGGCCGCGCTGCGGGCCTTGCTCATCAACCTCGGCCTCGCGCTCGTGGCTTCGGGGGCCGTCTCCTGGGTGTTCGGCCGGCGAGTTCGGCGCGCCTCAGCGCTGGCGGAGCGCGTCTCGGCCGGCGACCTGAGCCTCCGCCCGACGCCCCCCGACTGGCTCGCGCCCCGAGAGATCGCGGAGCTGTCCGATGTCGTAGGCATGGCCATCGGACGCTTGGCGAGCAGCGACGCCGAAAAGCAGGCGCTGGTGGACCGACTCGAGCAGGCCAACCGGCGAATGGAGCCCCTGGCCGACGCATGGGCGCAAGTGGGCGAGGCGATCGAGATCATGGACGGCGAGGGCGTCGTGCGCTTCGTCAACCCGGCCCATGGGCGCCTGATGGGCGCGGCCTTCAGCGTCGGGCACCGGAGCGCGCTCGCCGACCTGCCGAGCCTGATGGCGCAGGCCCGCGAAGGCCAGCCGTGGCGGGGCGAGCTCCAAGTGGAGACGATCCAGGGCTTGCGGGTGCAGTCGCTCACCGCCTCGCCGGTGCTCGACCCCGAAGGGCGGCTTTCTCGCCTCGTGGTCATCCGCCGCGACATCACCGACCGTCGCCTGGCGGAGGCGGCCGCGACCAACAACGAGCGCCTGGCCGCGGTCGGCACGCTCGCCGCCGGCCTCGCGCACGAGATCAACAACCCGCTGATGGTGATCCGGGGCGCGCTCGAGCAGCAGCAGCTCCGGCCCGACGCGCCCGAGACCCAAGCGGCGGTGCGGGACGCGCTGGCCGCTGCTGGCTCGGCCCAGTCCGTCGTGCACGCCTTGCTCAGCCTGAGCGCCGCCGATCTCGACGCGAGCCTCCCCGACGTCCTCATCCAAGTGGACGAGCTGCTGCGCTCCTGCGCCGTGCTCTCCGGCCCCCTCGCCCGCCCCCGCGTCCGGTTGTTGGTGGAGGTCGAGGGCACCCCCACGGTGCGCGGCCGACGTGCCGACCTCGCGCAGGTGGTCCTCAACCTCGTCACCAACGCGATCCAAGCCCACGCCACCAGCGACGGCCCGATGTGCTGGATCCGCCTGAGCGCGGGTCGCAGGCCGCTGACCGAGGGCGGAGACGTGTGGATCGAGGTGGCCGACAACGGCCCGGGCATGAGCGCCGAGGTGCTGCGCCGGGCCTTCGACCCCTTCTTCACCACGCGCACGGTCGGCGCGGGGGTCGGGCTTGGCCTCAGCCTGAGCCGTCAGATCGTCGAGGGCCACCGGGGCCGTCTGGGCCTGCGCTCGACGCCGGGATCCGGCACGGTGGCGCGCATCACGCTTCCCTCCGCCGCATCGCCCGCGGCGGACCCCTTGGCCGAGCCGACGACGCCGCGCCGGCCAGCGCCGCAGCTGTCCGCCCAAGTTCGGTCCCAGCGCGTGCTCGTCGTGGACGATGACCCGCCGGTGGCGCGCAGCCTCGCCCGCATGCTGCGGGGCCACGAGGTGCACGTGGCCATCGGGGGCGAGGACGCCCTCGCCCGCCTCGCCAACGAGCGGTTTGACGTGGTGGTGAGCGATGTGATGATGCCGGGCATCGACGGTCCGACCCTGTTCGACGCCGCCACCCGTGGCTGGCCCGAGCTGCGGGAGCGCTTCATCTTCGTGACCGGCGCAGCGACCTCCGGGGCCGTGGCCGCGGCCCTCCGCGCGACCGGACGCCCGGTCTTGCTCAAGCCCATCGACCCCGCCGCCATCCGATCCCTGGTCGAGCAGACCGGCGGCGGCACCGCGAGCGCCTGAACGGAGGCCTGCACCCGACGGGCCCGACCCGAAAGAACCCCAGCCCGCCGCGCGCACCGCAGCGCCGCCAGCGAGGCGACGCACAGCGGAAGGCCGAGAGCCGCAGCCAAAAATAGATAAACCCCGCGGAGCCCGAAGGCTCAAACGCGGGGGTTTAAAGGATTGGTCGGCGGTAACCTACTCTCCCACCGGGTGGCCCCGGCAGTACCATCGGCGCTCTGGAGCTTAACTTCCGTGTTCGGAATGGGAACGGGTGGGACCTCCGAGCTA
>CANHON010000015.1 GCA_947462115.1 Deltaproteobacteria bacterium
CGCCCCCGCGCCCCGGCCCGCCGCCCCTGCCGTCCGCGAGGCCGCCCGCGAGACCGCTCCGGTCCGCGACAGCGCCCCGGCGCCCCGGCCCAGCGCCCCGGCGCCCCGCCGCGACGAGGCCACCCCGCCGCACCGCCAGCAGCCGGCCCTCCCCGCCCAGCGCGAGGGGGGCTGGGAGTCGCGAGAGCAGCGCGCTGCGGCCCAATCCCGTGAGGAGCGCCCGGCCTTCTCCCGGCCCACGTCGCCCCCGCGGCCCGGCCGCCCGGTCGAGGATCGGGGCCCGGAGCGCCGCAGCGACCGCCGCGACGACGGCCGCGACGGTGAGATGGTCGAGCTGTTCTTCCCGGTCGGCCAGGACCGCGGCCTGCGCCCCGGCGACTTCGTGGGCGCCCTCGCCAACGAGTGCAACATGCCCGGGCACGTGATCGGCCGCGTCACCCTGCTCGAGCGCAAGACCTTCGTGGCCGTGCCCCCCGACGTGGCCCGCCACGTGCTCAACACCATCCGCACGCTCTGGCTCAAGGGCGACGACGTGCCGGTGGCGATGGCCCGCCCGCCCGGCTTCCCGCACCCCGGCGGCCCCGGCGGCGATCGCCCCAGCTTCGGCGGCGATCGCCCGGGCTTCGGCGGCGACCGCCCAGGCGGCCCCAAGCGGCCCGGCTTCGGCCGGCCCTTCCAGAAGCGCAGCTAAAGCCGCGCGCGCTAAACGCTCAAGGTGGCCCACAGCAGGCCATCTTGAGCGTTCGGCTTTTTCCTGAACCGCCGCTCAGCGGGCCGGCACGGGCGCCGGCGCGGCGGCGGGCAGGCCCAAGCAGGCCCGCAGCTCGGCCTGCAGCGGCGCCCAACACAAGGAGACGCTGCAGGCCCCACCGTCCTCCAGCCAACCGACGCTGCGCCACCCGCCTTCAGCGCGCTGCAGCAGGACCAAGGCCCGCACCGATGGGGCGGCGAACAGGCCGTCCCACTGGCTCATGCTGAGCCGCCCCAGCGCCAGATCGTCGAAGCCCGGCGTCCATCCAATGGGATCGCCCTTGAGCCGCGCGGCGACCCGGGCGGTGGCCACCGTGGCGGCGAGGTGCTGGGGCCCCGGCGCCCACTGCTTCTGCCGGTAGCCGGCGGGCCAGGCGTCCCGCACCTGAAGCTCGACCTCCACGATGGCCTCGGCTCGCTGGACCGCCGCGCACAGCGGACCCGGGGCGCCCGCCCAGGCCGGCGCCGAGACGAGGGCCAGCGCCAGCGCCGCGCCCGCGATCCGCCCCATGCCCCACCCAGTCCCTCGACCGGCGATCCTATTCAAGGGGCAGACCGGCCTTGCGCCAGGCCGCCGTGCCGCCATCGACGTTCACGACCTGAAAGCCCTGGGAAGCCAAAGACTTGGCCGCCTGGTCGGAGCGCCCGCCCACCTCGCAGATGAGGTAGAGCTCTTGGTCCTTGGGCAGCGCGCCGGTCTGCACCAGGGCGCCGAGCTCGGACAGGGGCACGTTCTTGGCGCCGGGCACGTGGCCTTGGGCGAACTCGCCGGGGGTGCGCACGTCGAGCAGGGCCGCCACCTTGCCGGCCTGTCGATCGTCGCGCAGCGCGTAGACGTCCACGTCGCGCCGGGCGCCTTGGCCGAGGGCCGACTTGGGGCCATCGGCGGCACCAGGGCCACCCGAGCCAGGCGCGGCGGCGCCCCCGCAGGCCGACGCCGAGAGCAGCGTCACGCACGTCAACATCAGCAGGGTCCAGCGCTTCATGGGGGCTCCTGTTCGGCGGTCGCCGCCGGTCTATCCGCTGCGACCGGGCCCGTCCGGCCCGCGCCGCTGGTTAGGGCGCCCGCGCATCCACGCACCGGAGCCGCCCATGTCCGCTGTTGAAGCCCGCCTCGCCGCCCTCGGCCACACCGTCCCCGCCGCGCCCAAGCCGGCCGCCACCTACGTGCCCACGGTGCAGGTCGGCGACATCATCCACGTGGCCGGCCAAGTGCCGCTGCGCGACGGGGAGTTCCGTTGGGTGGGCAAGGTCGGCCGCGACTTCGACCTCGACCAGGCCCGCGCGGCCGCCACCGAGGTGGCCCTCAACTTCTTGGCTCAGCTGAAGGTCGCGCTCGACGGCGATCTCGACCGGGTGGTGCGGATCGTCAAGCTCGGCGGCTTCGTCAACTGCACCGAGGACTTCACCCAGCAGCCGCAGGTGATCAACGCCGCCAGCGAGCTGATGGTCGCGGCCTTCGGCGAGGCCGGCCGCCACGCCCGCTCGGCGGTGGGCGTGGCCTGCCTGCCCTTCGGCGTGGCGGTGGAGATCGACGGCATCGTCCAGGTGCGCTGAGCCGGGCCGCGCGCTCAGCGCACCCGGTCGTAGGCCTCGCGGTCGTCCATCACAAACTCCACCGCCTGGCCCATCTTCACCGCCGGCAAGCTGGTCTTGTCGGCGACGAAGTCAGCGCCCACGATGCCGTTCTCGGCGAGCAGGTAGGCGCTGAGCCCGTACACCTGGGCGTCGGTCAGCGTGCCCGGCGCGTACTGCGGCATGGCCCGCCGCATGTAGTCGAACAGGGTCGTTGCGTAGGGCCAGTAGTTTCCAATGGTGCGGGGGCGGTCCTTGAAGGCCTCGCCAAAGCCGGTGCGGGGCTCGCGCCCGATGAGCTGGGGCCCGATGCCGCCCTCGCCGGCCGGGCCGTGGCAGGCCACGCATTGGGTGGCGTAGACGCTTTTGCCGAGGGCCACGTCGCCGCTGCCCTCCGGCAGCCCCTCGCCCGAGGGGTGCACATCGATGTCCCAGGCGGCGATCTCGGCCTCGGTGGCCGCCCGCCCGAGCCCGAGGCCCGTGGGCGCGACCGCCGGGGCCCCGGCGACCGGCAGGGGCGTCCCGCCCGCCGGGGGTTGGGTGTCGCCGGCGGCGGCGGCAGGAGCAGCGCTCGTCGAGCTTGACGTGCTGGGCGCTGTCTTCTGCGACTCCGCCGAGGGGGCGGGCTCACAGGCAGAGAGCGCCACAGCCAGGGCCAAGCCGAGGCGCAGCGGGGAGCGCGCGGCCGTGCGGGCGTCGGTGCGGGCGTCGGTGCGGGCGTCGGTGCGGGCGGGGCTCATGCGGCCTCCGGGTCGGCCACGAAGCGCACGCCGCCGTCGGCGTCCACGGCGAAGCTGCGGATGGGGTTGAAGTGGTAGTCGGTGCCGAGGCCCCGGACCGCCAAGAACTCGCGGTACGTGGGCTGCACGTAGCCGGTCTCGTCGATGGCCCGGCTCATGAGCAGGGTGGGGCTGCCGTCCCAGCTCCAGGGGTGCACGAAGCGCACCACGTCCTTGCCGGTGTTGGGCCCTTGAAGCTCGGCCGCCGTCCAGGTTTTTCCGCCGTCGGTGCTCACGTCCACCCGGTGGATCCGCCCGCGGCCCGACCAGGCCACGCCGCTGATCGGCCAGAAGCCGCGCTGCAGCCCGCCGGGGGCGCTGGGGCTCAAAATGATGGACTTGGCGTCCATCACAAAGCTGAACATGCGCGCTTTGTCGCCGGGCAAGGGGTCGGTGTACTTGCTCGTCTCGTCCTTGGCCATCATCGGGCCGGCGGTCGCCTCGATGCGCCGCAGCCACTTGATGCTGATGTTGGCCTCCCAGCCCGGCACCAGCAGGCGCACCGGGTAGCCGTGGGCCGGCCGCAGCGGCTCGCCGTTGGCGGCGTAGACCAGCAGGCAGTCGTCCATGGCCTTCTTGAGCGGGAGGCTCCGGGCGAGCACGCTCGCGTCCCCGCCCTCGACCACCAGCCACTCGGCGCCGGCCTTGACCCCGGCCTCGCGCAGCACCCGACCGAGCTCCACGCCGGTCCACTCGCAATTGTTGAGCTGCCCGTCGATGTACTGGGGGGTGAGCCCGGGGCTCGGCTCGCGGAAGGCGGTGCGCCCGTTGCCGGCGCACTCGACGAAGTGGGCCCGGCTGACCGAGGGGAAGCGCTTGAGCTCGTTGAGGCCAAAACGCAGGGGCCGATCGACGAGACCGTGCACCAGCAGGGCATAGCGAGCAGGGTCGATCTGCGCGATGCCGCCGTGGTGCCGCTGGAACTGCAGGTCGGTGGGCGTCAGCGTGCCGAGGAAGCGCTCGATCGGCGCGAAGGTCGTGCCCGACACCTTTCCGGCCTTGCCGGCCACGAGCTCCGCCTCCTCAAAGGCGCTGCGCTCGGCCCGCCCGGTGGAGGGCCCGCCGAGCACCTTGGTGGCGTCCGGGGGCGCGCTCGGCGGCGGGGCGGCGGCCGGCGGGGTGTCTGCGCCGAAGGCCGCGCGGGCGCCGAGGCCCCCGAGCAGGCCCGCGGCCACCCCGAGCACGTCCCGGCGGGTGGTGGAGGGGCCGGCGCTCATCGCGGACCCCCGGCCTTGCCGGCCTTGCCCGCCTTGCCGCCCTTGCCGGCCTTGCCGCCGCCGGCCGCGTCACCCGCAGCGCCGCCCGCCGCGAGCCGCCCGCTCCCGGCCGCTTGGGTGGGCCGGAAGACCTGCGAGTCCTCCGGGTAAGGACGGGGGAGCAGCTCGGCCGGCGGCCGGTAGGCCTCGTGGCCCGCCGTCGCGAAAGGAACGTCGTAGGGGGCCTTCCCGTCGGGGAAGTCCAGCTCCTTCCCGGGCGAGTCCGGGCGGGGGTGGCTGTTGATGAAGGCCGCGAGATCATAGGCCTCCTGATCGCTCAGGGTGCCCGGCGCGGTCTGCGGCATGAACAGCTTGATGAACGACGCGGCCCGCTCGTGCCGCGACATGCTCGCCCCGATGCTGTAGGACCGGGGGCCCCAGAGCGCCGGGAAGGCGCCGGGGATGCCCGCGCCGTCGGCTTGGTGGCAGGCCACGCACTTCTCGCCGAACAGGCGCTGGCCGTTGGCCACATCACCCTCGAGGCGGGGCAGGGTCGGCAGGTCCTCCCCCTCGATGTGGGCGCCCACCGGGATGCCGGTGCTCAGCCAGGCGATGTAGTTGACCATATCGACCATCTCGGCGCTGTCGGGCGGCAGGCGCACGCCGGCCATCGACCGGGTCATGCAGTGGTTGACCCGCTCTTGGATGGTGATGACCGCGTCGGTGCGGCCCATGTACTTGGGAAAGCGGGCGTAGGAGCCCACGACCGGCGCGGCAAAGGGCTTGCGCCCGGCGTCGAGGTGGCAGGAGCTGCAGTTGAGCGTGCTCGGCGTGTAGTCCGGCAGGCGCTCGCTCGTATGGGTGAACAGGTCGAGGCCGCGCTTGATGGAGTCGCCGAGCGGCCCGGCGGGGATGTCGGCGTCCTCCGGCCGCGTCCAGGCGATGCGCCCCTCGGCGTTGGTCTTCGGGCCGGCGGCAGCGGCGGCCGGGGCAGCAGCGGCGGCCGGGGCAGCAGCGGCGGCCGGGGCAGCGGCAGGGGCGGGCTTGGCCGGGGGCTGCTCGCAGGCGACCACCAGAAGGCTGAGCAGGGGGGCAAAGGCGATCGCGCGCATGGCGGAGCTCCGGTTCAGGCGGGGTCGGGGTTCAGTAGGGCAGCAGGGCGTGGCCGAGGGCGGCGAGGCGGGCGATCTCGACGATCCCCTGGGCCACCACCTCGGCTTGTTGGGCGGCGACGGCCTCGGGGATGCCGTACTTGTCGAGCGCGGTCTTGCAGGCCACCACCCGCACGCCGGCGGCCCGGGCGGCCACGAGGTTGGCGCCGATGTCCTCGGGCATCTTCACGTCCTTGTCGAAAATAACGATGGCGCGGCCGTAGACGACGACCGTCACCTCGGCGATGGCGCCCGACTCCTTGGCCACCTTGGCGTGCCGCAGGGCGCTGCTGAGGGTCACCGCGTCCTCGAGGCCGGTGCGCAGCACGAACACGAGGCCGGGGGCGGCCTGGGGCGCCGGGGCGGCGGTCGCGGGGGGCGCCTTGGCGGCCAGGGCGGGCGCCGGGGCCAGCGCGGTGAAAAGGACAAGGGCGGCGAGGGCGGCGCGCATGGTTCAGCTCGAAGCGGAGCGGCTCCGCGGCGTGGGGGATGTCCCCTGGCACAGCAAAAGTTATGCCGCCCGGCCGATCCCCATAAACAGGCCATCGTCGCGGTGCGGGCCCCGCCCTCGCCCGAACGATGTTTCATGAACGCTGTTTCAGTGACACCTGTGCGTCCCCTGCGCTGGCGCAGGCCGCACCAGGAAGGCCGGGCCTCGCCGGGATAGCGGCCCGCGCTCAAGGGAGCCCTGCATGCGCGCCGTCCGCCCCGCCTCCGCCCGCCGACCGGCCTTCGCGCTGGCGCTGCTCTGCGCCTGCGCCGATCCGCCGGCCCCCAAGCCCGAAGACTCCGGCACGACCGCCGAAGACAACGACGGCGACGGCTTTTTCGGCGAGGAGGACTGCGACGACCTCGACCCGCAGAGCTTCCCCGGCGCCGATGAGCGCTGCGACGGCAAAGACAACGACTGCGACCGGGCCATCGACGAGGACGCCGTCGACATGCCCACCTTCTACAGCGACTTCGACCAAGACAGCTACGGCGACCCCGCTCGGCCCACCACCACCTGCGACCAGCCGGCCGGAATGGTCCGCAACGCGCTCGACTGCGACGACGCCGCGGCCGAGGTGCGGCCCTACGTCCCGGAGCGCTGCGACGCGATCGACCGCGACTGCGACGGCGCGCCCGGGCCCGCCGGGGCCGACGCCACCCTGCGGCGCACCGACGGCGAGGTCATCGTGCTCACCGCCGCCGAGTCCCCCTGGGTGGTGGGCGACAGCGAGGCCCTGGAGCTGTGCGAGGGGCGCTTCGACGCGAGCGTTCGCCTCACCGGCGCGGGGCGGGTGGCCGGCCTCGACGCCGACCGCTCCACCCTCGCCCCGAGCGAGGGCCCGGCGGTGATCATCGAGAGCGGCGTGGCCTCCGCTGTGCTCACCGACTTCGCCATCGAGGGCCCGGGCCTCGAAGCGGCCGTGGGCGCCGAGCTGCGGCCGGTCGGCGGGGCCATCGAAGCGCCTCTGGGCGCCGCGCTCACCCTCAGCCTCGTGCGCCTGCGGGTCAGCGGGGCGGTGGCCCGGGCGGCCGGCGGCGTGGTGGCCATGACCGGCACCCTCAACGTCACCGACAGCGAGTTCATCGGAAATGGCGTGCTCGACGGTGAAGACGGCCAGTGCGCTGGCGGCGCGCTCTACGTCGAGGGCGACCTGACCCTCCTCCGCAGCGCCCTGCGCGACAATCGCCTCGACTGCCTCGGCCTCGGGCCCAGCGCCAACGCGGTGGCCACCGGCGCGGGCGCCTTCGTCAGCGGCGCGCTGGTGCTCAACGGCGCCACGCTCAGCGGAAACGTGGCCCGACTGCGGGGCCAAGCGGGCGCGGGCGTGGCCCGGGGCGGCGGGGCCAGCGCGGCCAGCGTCGAGCTCCTCGGCGAGACCCTCGTCGAGGGCAACGTCGCCGAGGCCGTTCACACCTGCGAGCCCGGCGGCACGGCCGCAGCGGAGGGCGGCGGCCTGTGGGTGGCCGACACCCTGAGCTTCCTCGACAGCCGCGCCCAAGCCAACACCGCCCGCCTCGACGCGCCCACCTGCGTCGGCGCCGCCCTGGGCGGGGCCATCTTCACCACCGGGGACGCGCTGACGGTCGGCTGCGACCGCGTGCGCCCCTGTGGGATCACCGAGAACACCGCCGAGGCCGGCACTGGCCTCTACTGGCGGGCCGAGACCGGCCGGCTGCGCAGCGACGACCTCGACTGGGACGGCCCTGGGGTCGCCGAGGCCATCGACGGCGCGCACGCCCGGAGCCCCGGCGCCAACGCCTCTTTCACCTGCACCGCCGGCGCCGCCTGCACCGAGGGCTGAGCCCTCCCCCCTGGAGCCCCTTTGTCCCACTGGATCGCGACCCTCACCCCTGGCCTGGAGCGCCCGCTCCTCGACGAGGTGAAGCAGCGTCGGCCCGAGAGCCGCCCCGGCTACCGTCGGCCGGGCCTCATCACCTTCACCGAAGACGGCCTCAGCCCCGAGACCCCGCTGTTCCCCGCCGGCTGCGCCTTCGCCCAGCAGTGGGGCCACAGCCTCGGCGTGATCAAGGACGACGCCGCGCTGGCCGCGGCCGTGGCCGGCGCTGGCCTCGACGAGCTGCAGGTCTTCGCCCGCCCCTCCGGCGAAGACACCGACAGTGACGCTGTTGTGGAGCGCGTCGCGTATATCAGCCGGCTGCTGGGCGCGGCCTTGCCGGGGCTGCGCCAGTCGCCCGGCGCCCGCCGCAACCACGCGCTGCTCGGCGTCATCGTGGCCCCGGACGAGCCCACCGTGCTCGTGCGCCTCGCCCGCGGCAACGAGTGGGGCCCCCTGCCCGGTGGCCGCTGGCCCAATGAGGCCCCGGCCGACAGCCCCTCCCGCGACTGGGCCAAGCTCGACGAGGCCATCGCCTGGTCCCGCCTGCCGCTCAAGGCCGGCCAGCGCGCGCTGGTGCTCGGCGACGTGGGCGGGGCCTCCCGGCTCAACCTGCTGCGCCGCGGCCTTTTGGTGACCGGCGTGGACAACCACCCGCTGCCCCCGGTCTTGGCCGAGGCCGGCCCGGGCCTCACCCAGCTCGCCCAGCCCATGAGCCAGCTGCGCTGGGAGTCCCTGACCGACCCGCTCGACTGGCTGCTGATGGACGTCAACCTCGCGCCGGCCCTGGCCCTGCGCGGCCTGCGGCGCCTGCTGCCGCCGCTCCGCAAGCGCCTCCAGGGCGCCCTGCTCAGCCTCAAGCTCAACGACGAGGCGGCGCTGGCCGGGGTCCCCAAGCTCATCGAGCAGGCCGCCGCCCTGGGCCTCGGCGCCGCGCGGGTCCGCCACCTGCCGAGCCAGCGGCGTGAGTTCTGGGTGGCGCTGGGCAGCCGGGCATGAGCGGGCCGGTCGAGGCCGAGGCGGCCGCCGCGCCGCTGCAGGCCGTCGGCGAGATGGGCTGGGGCGACGCGTTGGTGCTCGGCCTGGTCGAGGGCCTCACCGAGTACCTGCCGGTGAGCAGCACCGGCCACCTGCTGATCACCCAGCGGCTGCTCGGCCTGCCCGAGAGCGAGGCCGCCAACGCCTACGCCGTGGCCATCCAGGCGGGGGCCATCCTCGCCGTGCTCGGCCTGTACCGCACCCGCGTCTTGGACATGGTGCAGGGCATTTTGGGCCGATCCCCGGAGGGTCGGCGCCTCGCGCTGCACCTCGTCCTGGCCTTCGTGCCGGCGGCCATCGCCGGGCTCACCCTCGATGACCCGATCGAGCGCCTGCTGTTCGGCCACTGGCCCATCGTGGCGGCCTGGGCGGCCGGCGGCCTGCTGATCCTCGCCTTGGCCAGCCGGATCAAGCAGCGGCCCGGCGCCGAGCTCGCGTCGCTCGGGCCCAAGACCGCCCTGATCATCGGCCTCTGCCAGTGCGCCGCCTTGTGGCCGGGGGTCTCGCGCAGCCTCGCCTGCCTGCTGGGCGGCCTGCTGGTGGGCCTGTCGCTGCCGGCGGCGGTGGAGTTCAGCTTCTTGCTCGGCCTGCTCACCTTGGGCGCGGCCACCGGCTACAAGTCCTTGAAAGCCGGGCCGATCATGATCGAGGCCTATGGATGGGGCCCCATCCTGCTCGGCGCGCTGGCGGCGTGGCTCAGCGCCGTGCTGTCGGTGAAGTGGATGGTGGGCTGGCTCAACACCCGCGGGCTGCAGATCTTCGGCTACTGGCGCCTCGCCGCCGCCCTGCTCGTCGCCGGCCTCGCGCTCAGCGGCCGGTTCTGAGCGGGCCGGGGCTCAGGGGGCCTCCTCGACCGCGCCGGGCTGCGCGCTGTGGTTGCGGACCTTGGCCTTGGCCCCGCCCGAGAGCTTGAGGCTCGGCGCCCGGGTGGTGCTGCCGCGCAGGTCGATGTGCCCGCGCACCTCGCCGCCCACAAAAGTCAGGCCCGCCCCTTCCCGCAGCAGCAGATCGCCCTCCACCACGCAATCTTCGAAGGTGGCGTCCACGATTCCGGTGAGCAGGGCGCCGCCGGCCAGCCGACAGCCGCGCAGGTGCAGCGCGCCCCGCAGGCCGCCCACCGTCTCGCCGCCTTGGTCCGCCCGACCGGCCTCGAAGACACAGCCCTCGGCCTCGACCCGCATGGCCCCGTCCAGGCAGAGCGCCGCGCCGAGCTCCGCCCGACCGCCCCGCAGCACCAGACCGACGAGCTGGAGCGTGCAGTCGTCGCCGGCGGCGTGCACGGCAGCCCCCCGACCGTGGGCGTGGATGACCGCCGTGGGCGCAACGCCAGGCGCGTGGCCCTCGCCCTCCACCCGCAGCGCGGCCTCGACGAACAGCGCGCCTTCGTGCTCTCCGGGGGCCAGCACCAAAATGCCCCCAGGCGCGGCGCCCAGCGGCAGGGGCGCGCCGGGCGGCAGGCGCAGGCGCTTCTCGGGACGGTCGGTCATGGCGAGCTCCAAGGCCGACGGGGCGCGGCCAGCCGGGCCCAGGTCCGGGCCAAGGTGCGGGCCCTCGGCTCAGCGTGCGGTCTTTGTTTTGGGCACCGCGTTGGTGGACAAGGCGTCGAAGTAGCGCAAGAACTCGGCCGGCGTGATCGGCTTGGGTTGGTAGCTGCCCCAAGGGTTGTAGAACTGCAGCATCTTGCCATCGACCACCCGCTCGAAGGCGTAGGCGTGGTTGCCGATGATGGTCTTGGCCGGGTCGAGCATGCCGTGGTACTCAAAGTGAACGCTGAGATCACTGGGCTGCTCGGGCTTTTTGCCGTTCTTGTACTCGATGTTGAGCTGGCTGCTCTTGTAGTCGATGCTGCCGTTCGCCACGTCCCGGCCCGCGAGCGCGCTGGACTTGTCGCCCTCTTCGCCCTCGTCGCGGGCGACGCCCACCTTGCCCTTGAGGTCGGTGACGCTCAGGGTGCCGGGCTCCACCTCGTTCCAGCTGTGGATCTGCTTGAGGCGGCCGGCGTAGCCCTTGCCCGAGGCGCTGAGGGGCGCTTGGGCGCTCGCCTCGCCGGTGTTGCGAACGCCGGCGTAGATGGCCAAGCCTTCGCGCATCGCGCCCTCAAAGTAGGGCAGCACGTCGGCCTCGCGCATCGAGGCGGGGTTCTTGCTGCGGGAGCGCACGCCCGAGAGCTCGGCCATGGCTTGATCGCCGGTGCCCCCCTCGCCGATGACGTCGTAGCCGCCCTTCCATTGGGCGTAGGCCTTCTCGAGGATGGCGGGCCACAGCGGCTTTCCGGGATCGCCGGCGAAGGCTGGATCGGCGCGGTTGCCGGAGGTGGGGAGGTAGGCGTCCACGGTGATGTAGACGGGCTTCATGCTGCCGCCGCGGGCCTCTTCGAAGAAGCGCACCGTGTACTTGCCGGTGGCCTTGTCGAAGGTGATCGCGTCGGCGATGGCCTGGGGGCTCGCGTTGGCGATGGCCGCCATGCTCGCGATGAAGAAGCAGTCGCCGAGCGCGCCCTGGGCCGTATCGGCGCCCTTGGGGGCCGTGGGATCGTGATCCCCGCCGAAGAAGGCGTAGGGAAAATCTTCGGTGAGCTTGGGATCATCCTCGGACTTGATCATGCCCGGCTGGCTGGAGAAGGCCGTGGCCTCGGCCCAGCCCACCACCATCTTCTGGCCGATGCGCAGCCGCACCTGCACCACCGCCCCGTCGCTCTGGATGACCTCGCAGGGCGTGCCGTCCGCCACCCGGCCGAGCTCACGGCTGCGGCTGGTCTTGCCGGAGCGCACAAGCACCTCGCTGCCTTTACCGATCAGCGCGCCCTTCTGGCCGGCGGAGGGCCGAGCGACGCGGTTGGCCGGGTCGAAGCTGCCGGTGACCTCGCTGCCCTGGTGCGTGGGGATGGGGCTGCCGTCGTCAAAAGTGGGCCCGCCCGACCGCATGCGATCCGCGAGGGCAGCGTTGCCCACGCCGCTCTCCGCACCGCCGCGCGCGGCAGCTTGACCACCGCCCACCGAAGCGGGCGCCCGACCAGCGGACGCGCCGACCCGCGGGGCTTGAACTTGACGGCTCATGCACACCTCCAACCCGCGCAGCCTATCGCGGGCGGGCGGCGGATGGGGCGCCGATCTGCACGGGTATCGGCCCCCAGGGCGCGCTCCGGCGGGATCGGCCCCGACCCCTCGGCCCGCTGCGCGCGCGCCCAACCCCGCCGCTCAGGCCAGCGCGGCGGCGCCCCAGACCAGGCCGACGGTGAGCGAGGCGAGGCCCATGACCGCTTGAAGCCGGGCTTGGCCGCGGGGGCTCGCGAGGGCCGCCCGCAGCGGCAGTCCGAGCAGGCCGGTGAGCCCGCCCATGCCGAGCATGCTGCCGAGCCCGAAGGCCACGGCGTAGACCACCCGGCCGGCCGTGCTCGGCATGGCCAGGGCCGCCGCCGACAGCAGGGCGCCGCTGCCGGCGAGGCCGTGCACCATGCCCACCCACAGCGGGCGGACCGCCAAGGTCGTCGAGCGCAGGTGGAGGTGCAGGGCTGGGCCGGGGTGGACGTGGGGGGCGCCGCCGTGGGCGTGGGCATGGGCCCGCCCGAGCCGCCCCTCGACCGCCGCGGCGCGCAGGCCCCGGGCGGCCAACACGAGGCCACGAACGCCCAAAATAACGAGCATCAGGGCAACCCCGAGCTCCAGCGCCGCCTCGACCGGCGGGGGCACCACCGCGCCGAGCAGCAGCAGGAGCACGACCACGCCGAGCAGGGCCGCGGTGTGGCCGAGGCCCCACAGCGCGCCGGGCAGCGCCGCCCGCCACCGGCTCCCGGCGCTGTCCCCGTCGGCGGCGAGGGTGGCGACCGCCGCGAGGTGATCGGGCTCAAAAGCGTGGCGCGCGCCCACCAACAGGCCCATCCACGCCGCAGAAGCCACGGACACCGCCGACACCACCATCTCGCCCCCTCGCGCGGCCCCGCGGGGGGGCGCCGAGCGGGCTAACCGCGCCCGGCCGCCCGGGACCGCCCTTGGCCCGCCGCCGCGCGCCCCGCACCCGCCCGCCCTGAGCCCCGCCGTGACCCAGCCCGCCCCGAGCCCGACCGCCGCCGACGCGCAGCGCGCCTTCGACAGCCGTGAGATTGACGCGAAGCAGGGTGCTTTCGCCATACGCGGCCCGCTGCTGTGGTGCGAGGGCCGCCCCACCGGCGGGCAGGGCCTCGATGACCCGCAGTCCGGCCTGCGCCAAGAGGACGACGGGCTGCTGATCATCGACGGGGGGCAGGTGGTGGAGGCCGGCCCCGCCGCCGCCCTGCTGGCCCGCTGCCCCGCCCTGCCGGTCGCCGACTGGCGCGGCCACCTGCTGCTGCCGGGCTTTGTGGACACCCACGTCCACGCCCCCCAGCAGGACGTGATCGCCAGCTTTGGCGCCGAATTGCTCGACTGGCTCAACCGCTACACCTTCCCCGCCGAGGCGCGCTTCGCCGACCCCGCCCACAGCGCCGCCGCGATGGGCCGGTTCACCGACGCCCTGCTCGCCGCCGGCACCACCACCGCCCTGTGCTTCGCCACCGTGCACGATCACGCGGCGCGGCACCTGCTCGAGGCCGGCGCCGCCCGCGGCCTTCAGCTCATCGGCGGCGCGGTGTGGATGGACCAGCACTGCCCGCCCGCCCTGGTGGTGCCGCCGGTCCAGAGCGCCGCCGAGACCGAGGCCCTCATCGCCGACTGGCACGGCAGGGGCCGCGCACAGGTGGCCTTGACCCCGCGCTTTGTGCCCTCCTGCACGCCCGAGGCCCTGCGCCTCGCCGGGGCCTTGGCCGCCCGCTACCCCACCCTGCCGATCCAGAGCCACGTGGCCGAGAACCGCGCCGAGGTGGCCTGGGTGGCGGCCCTGTTCCCCGAGGCCCGCAGCTACCTCGAGGTCTACGACCGCTTCGGCCTGCTGCGGGAGCGCAGCGTCTACGCGCACTGCATCCACCTCGACGCCGAGGATCGGGCCCTGCTCGCCGCCCGGGGCGCGTCTGCGGCCTTCTGCCCGAGCAGCAACCTGTTCTTGGGCAGCGGCCTGTTCGACCTGCAGGCCACCCTCGCGGCCGGCGCCAAGGTGGGCTTGGGCAGCGATGTAGGCGGCGGCACGTCCTTCTCGGCCCTGCGCACCCTGGGCGACGCCTACAAGGTCCTGGCCCTCCAAGGGCAGCCCCTGCACCCCGCCTTGGCGCTCTACCTCGCCACCTTGGGCGGGGCGGAGGCGCTGGGCCTCGAACGAACCGGGAGCTTCCGCCCCGGCGACGCCGCTGACGTGGTGGCACTGCGCCTCGACCGCGGCCCGGTGCTCGCCCGCCGCGCCGCCCTGCGCGCCGCGCCCCTCGACCGCCTGTTCGCCCTGATGACCCTCGGGGACGAGCAGCAGGTGGCCGGCGTCTACACCCAAGGCCAGCTCCGCCACCGCGACGACCGCTGAGCCGCAGCACCGCAAGACAGCTTTGTCTTGCGATGACCCCCTGAGCCAAACAGAACCGTCTGCGCGTACCGGCGACCAACCGAGCCCCAGACAGAATCGTACAGAGCGAAGCACAACATCAAACAGGATCGTCTTCGCCCCAAGGACGCCCCCTCGCGTCAAGCCCGGTGCCCCCTGTCCGAAGCTGGGGCGTTGGAGGCCGAATGGACAAGCGGGTGGGCGAGCGGGCGGGGCGACACAGCCAACAGATCGGTCGGGGCTGCGCGCTGATCGGCGCTTTGTGGGCCTCGCTGGCTGGATGTACGGCCGAGCCACAAGTCGACCAAAAGCCAGCGCCCCACGCCGCCGCTGCCACGGCGCAGACCAGCGGGCGCAGCCGGAGCCCCGCGCCGCCCCCGGCCGCTGACGCCGGGCCGCCGACCCTCACCGCCCTGCGCCTCAACGGCGGGGCGACCGCCACGAACGACCGGGCGGTGGTGGCAGAGGTCGTGGCCACCGACGACGTCGGCCTGAGCGGGATCTGCGTGGCGGAGGGCCCCAGCTGCCCGAGCTGGTCCGCCGCCGGCGGCCCTGTCTCCTTCACCCTCAGCGTCGGCAACGGGGAGAAGCGCCTCAACGCCTGGGCCCGGGACGCCGCGGGCCACGTGGCCGGCCCGGTCGCCGCGACCATCCGCCTCGACACCCAGGCCCCCACCGGCGGCGCGCTCAGCGCCAGCCCAGCGGCCGGCGGCGGCCTCGACCTGCGCTGGTCGGGGGTCACCGACAGCGACGGGCGCGTCGTGCGCTACGCCATCCTCGCGAAGGAGGGCAGCACGGTGCCGCGCTGCTCGGTGGGCACGCCGGTCTGGACCGGCACCAGCCTCAGCGCCCACCTCGACGGCCTGCCGAGCCGCCCCCACCGCCTGCGCCTCTGCGCCACCGACGACGCCGGGAACACCAGCGTGGGGCTCACGGTCAGCGCCAGCCCCGCCGGCGAGGCCGATCCGCCGGTGGTGAGCGCCGCCCAGCTCAACGGGGGCGCCGCCTTCACCGGGCGCCGGGCCGTGGCGCTGACCACCACCGCCCGCGACGCCTCGGGCATCGAGGGCCTGTGCTGGAGCGAGGGCAGCCGCTGCGAGGCCTGGCACAGCTACAGCAGCCCCCGCACGCTGCTGCTGTCGGGCGGCGCCGGCGACAAGGCGCTCCAGGTGTGGCTGCGCGACCCCCACGGCAACGTGAGCGCGCCCCAGACCCTGCGTATCACGCTCGACAACGTCCCGCCCGAGAACGGCGTGATGGAGGCCACTGTCGGCGAGGCGGGCGTGCGGCTCAGCTGGTCGGGCTTCGTGGACGGGGGCGCGGGCCTCGGCGGCTATGTCGTGGTCAGCCAGCCGGACCGCGCGCCAGACACCTGCGCCGAAGGCGTCGAGGTCTTCCGGGGCACGGCCACCTCGGCCTGGATCACCGGCCTCAGCGAGGGCCGCCACGGCTTTCGGGTCTGCGCCCAGGACGCGGTGGGCAACCTGAGCACCGGGGCCAACACCAACGCCACCCTGCTCGCCGAGTACAGCCCGCCGCGGATCAGCGCGTTCAGCCTCCAAGGCGGGGCGGCCAGCGCCTACGGCCGCACGGTCAGCGTGGACATCGCCGCCACCGACAGCAGCGGCGTGGCGCAGATGTGCCTGAGCGAGACGCTGAGCTGCGGCACCTGGCGCGCCTTCTCGACGAGCAGCACCCACAGCTTCCCCGCCGGCACCCGCGGGCCCACCGCCCTCTACCTGTGGCTGGAGGACGGCCTCGGCAACCGCAGCCTCAGCCCGGCCATGGCGTATATCTCGCTGATCCCCATCGTGGACGCCGACGGCGACGGCGTCGACAACCGCACCGACTGCGACGACGCCGACCCGCTGCGCGCGCCCGGCCGGGTGGAGCGCTGCGATGGCCGCGACGAAGACTGCGACGGGCTCGTCGATGACGCCGATCCGGGGCTCAGCCTCCTCGGCGCGCCGACCTTCTACCGGGACGCCGACGGCGACGGCCACGGCGACCCCGGCCTGCCCCGCGCGGCCTGCCAAGCGCCGGCCGGGCACGTGAGCAGCGGCGGGGACTGCGATGACGACGAGCCCCTGGCCCACCCCGGCGCGCTGGAGCGCTGCGGCGGCGCCGACTTCGACTGCGACGGCGCGGCCTCGACCACCTGCAGCTCCTGCGACGAGGCCCTCGACGCTGGGCTCAGCGCCGGGGATGGCCTCTACCTCATCGATCTCGACGATGCGGGCCCCGAGCCGGCCCAAGAGCTGCTCTGCGACATGACCGTCAGCGGCGGCGGCTGGACCCTCGTGCAGCGCAGCGTCTGGGACTGGGCCCAGTCCGGCCAGCTCAACACCGGCTGGGCGGCCTGGCGGGGCGAGGACCGGGGCGCGCCCGCCCGCGCCGGGGCGGCCTACCGCCTGCGGGGCGCGCGCTGGGACGACCTGCTCGTGTCCGGCGAGCTGTTGATGCGCCACGTGGCCCGCGACCGCGACACCGGCGCCGACTGCGCGCCGCTCTACTACACCGGCCGAGACTTCCGGCTCACCGTGGACGCGACCAGCGCAACCCTCAGCCGGTGGCCGACCCAGGTGGGCGGGGCCACGATGGTCAACAACACCGCTTTTTCCACGACAGACTCCGGGCCTTCTCTGCACTGCCCGCGGGACTACGGCGCCTTGCCCTGGTTCTACAGCAGCTGCTGCACCACCTGCCCCACCTTCAAGGGCGGCTACTGGACCGACGCCGCGCACCCGATGGCCAGCTACCTCGACTGGGCCCAAGACCTGTTCGGGCGGACGGCCGCGCAGGTCTGCCCCTCGGGCGCGGCGCTGAGCTCGTACGGCTACGAGGGGATCAACAGCATGGAGATCTTCGCCCGGTAGCCAACAGCCTTGTCTTGAGTCGCAGACAAGACCGTTGGGCCGATCAGACGAATGTGTCTGAGCGCTTGCGGCGCCAGGCCGGCCGGAGCGGGCGGCGCAGCCGCCGTCGGCCCCCGGGGCCGACCGGAGCGCGGAGGAGGGCCGCCGACGGCGCAGCCGGCGGGGCGCCCCCTCAGTAGATCGGGCCGAGGATCAGCCGGGGGTCGGGATAGAGCCACAGGGCGGCCTCGCGGTCGGCCAGGGCGACGGCGCCGGGCAGGTCGGGCACGCTGGGGCGCTCGCGGCTGAGCTGCACGTGCACATGGGGCGGCCAGCCGCCGTTCTCGTCCTGATCGCCCAGCCAGCCCAGCACCTCGCCCCGGCGAAAGCGGCGGCCCACCGGGCTGCGCTGCAGGCTGGCGGCGCTGAGGTGGCCGAGCAGCACGTAGATGCGCCCCGCCTCCGTCCCCGCCGACTGGTCGTCGCTGGGCGCGTCCTCCCAGGCGTGGGCGCAGACCAGGGTGAAGCCGTAGTCGCCGTCCGCCCCGTTGTAGCCCGCCAAAATGACCTCCCCGTCGTCATAAGCGTGGACCGCCGCCCCCACATGGCCGCCGAGGTCCAGGCCCACGTGCAGGCAGCGGGGGGCCGGCCCCTCTGTGAACAGCGGCGTGGTGTAAATGCCCCGCAGCTCGTCATAGCGGCCGATCTGGTAGGGGTGATCCGGCAGGCCCGCGGCGCCCGGCGGGCCCGACAGATCGACCACCTCGGCCCAGGGCGGGAGCAACAAGACGGGGTGCGGGAGCAAAAGCACAGGGTGGGGAGCGCGAAGCTTCGGCGCGGTGCTCATCGTCAGGACCTCCGGGCCCCCGGACTGTAGCACCGGCGCCCGAATCGGCCTTCAGTCCGCGGCGGTCCGGCCGCTCCGAGCACCGCAATGGCGGCACGCTCGACCCCGCTTCACCGCGCTGCGCGTCCCGTTAGACCGCTGGGCCCCCCCCCTCGCGCGAGCACCCGCATGATCTCCGCACCGCCGCCCAGCAACGAGGCCGCCCGGCTCGCCAGCCTCTATGAGCTCGAGGTGCTCGACACCGAGTTTGAGCGCGCCTACGACGAGCTCACCGCGCTGGCGGCGGCCATCTGCGGCACGCCGATCGCCTTGGTCAGCCTCGTGGACGCCGACCGCCAGTGGTTCAAGTCGCGCCACGGCCTCGGCGCCGCCGAGACGCCCCGCGCCCTGGCCTTCTGCGCCCACGCCATCCTCGGCGACGACGTCTTTGAGGTCCAGGACGCCCACCAGGACCCCCGTTTTCAGGGCAACCCCCTCGTCGATGGCGCGCCCAACGTCGTTTTCTACGCCGGCGTGCCGCTGCGGGGCCCCGACCAGCTCGCGCTCGGCACCCTCTGCGTCATCGACGATCACGCCCGGAGCCTCCGGCCCGACCAGCGGGCGGCGCTGCGGGCCTTGGGCAACCAAGTGGTGGGGCAGCTCGAGCTGCGCCGGACGAACCTCCGCTTGCAGCGCGCCTTCCAGGCCGCGGAAGAGGCGAACCGGGCCAAGGACGACTTCTTGGCGCGCATGAGCCACGAGATCCGCACCCCCCTCAACGGCGTGATCGGCCTCGCGGACCTGCTGTGCACCGCCCCGCTCGGCCCCAAGGAGGCCACCTGGGCCCACCAGCTCCGCTCGAGCGGGAAGCTGCTGCTCAGCGTGGTCAACGACGTGCTCGACCTGTCGCGCCTCGAAGCCGAGGCCCTGCCGCTGGACCCCCAGCCCACCGACGTGGGCGCCGTGCTGCGGGACTGCGTGGGCCTGTTCGGCCCGACCGCCCGGGCCAAGGGCCTGGAGCTGCGGCTTCTCGGCCCCCCATCGCCGCCCGCGGCGGTGCGGATCGACGGCGCGCGCCTGCAGCAAGTGGTCAACAACCTCGTCAGCAACGCCATCAAGTTCACCGGGGCCGGGCAGGTCACCGTCCGCTGGAGCTGGGCGGAGGGCCGCGTCACCCTCACCATCAGCGACACCGGCCGGGGCGTGCCCAAGGACCTCCAGAGCGCTATTTTCGAGCCCTTCCGGCAAACGCAGGCGGCGGACGCCCAGGCCCACGGCGGCGCCGGCCTCGGCCTCGCCATCGTGCGGCGCCTCTGCCAGGCCATGGGGGGCGCGGTGTCCTGTGAGGACGAGCCCGGCGGCGGGGCGCGCTTTGTGGTCGAGCTCGCCGCCCCGCTCACCGCGGCCCCGCGGCCGACGGCGCCGGTGCAGGCGCCCTTGGGCCCCCGCCGGGTGCTGGTGGCCGAGGACAACCTCGTCAACCAAGCGGTGGCCCGCGGCATGCTCGAGGCGCTGGGCCACACGGTCGAGGTGGTGGAGGACGGCGCGGCGGCGGTGATCGAGGTCGCGGCGGCCCGCGTGCGCGGCGCCCCCTACGACATCGTGCTGATGGACATGTGGATGCCCGAGCTCGACGGCCTCGAGGCCACCCGGCGCATCTTGGCCCAGGACGGCGGCGTCCCGGTGCTCGGCTTCACCGCCAACGCCGACCCCGAGAGCGCCGGGGCCTGCCTCGCCGCCGGCATGCGGGGGGTGCTGACCAAGCCCCTGACCCTCGGCCGCCTCCGGGAGGGCCTGGACGCCGCGGCCCGCGCCGGTTGAGCTTGGCCCAGACCAGGGCTGCGCCTCGTCAAGAGCGACGTAGCTGAGGCCAATCCCACCGAGGCCCTGTGGGTGCCGCTGCACGTCCGGCGGCGCCCATGGCAGGCTGCGGGGTCCTGCGCGGCCGCCCGCGCAGCCGGAGGGCCCTGTGAACCAGACCGAGAACGCCGATCAAGACGTCGCTCCCGAGGTCGAAGACCTCGTCGCCGCCGAGCCCAACCGCGGCTTCACCCTGCGGGCGGTGCTGACCGGCGCCCTGCTCGGCTCGGCGCTGAGCATCTGCAACATCTACCTCGGCCTCAAGATCGGCTGGGGCATGAACATGTCGGTGACCGCGGCGCTCGTGGCCTTCGGCCTGTGGCGGGGCATCGCCGGCCTGCGCGGCGGCAAGGGCGCGATGCTCATCGGCGAGAACAACATCAGCCAGACCGGGGCCAGCGCCGCCGCCGCCATCAGCTCGGCCGGCCTCGTGGCGCCGATCCCCGCATGGACGATCATCACCGGCGAGCAGCTCAGCTACCCGATGCTGGTGCTGTGGGTGCTGTCGGTCGGCCTGGTCGGCGTGGTGGTGGCCATCCCGCTGCGCCACCAGCTGCTGGTGGTGGACAAGCTGCCCTTCCCCGGCGGCATCGCCACCGGCCAGACCCTCAAGGAGCTCTACGCCCGCGGCGCCGAGGCGGTCGACCGGGTGCGCATGCTGCTCGGCGGCATGGTGGCCGGCGCGATCAGCAAGGTGATCAACGTGGTGTACTCGCTTCACGCCATCGCCATGCCCTTCTCGATCCCGGCGGGCGGGGCGGCGGCGAGCGGCGGGGTGGCGGCCTACACCGCCAACAACCTCACCTTCGCGGTGGAGCCGAGCCTGTTGATGGTGGCGGTCGGCGGCCTCGTCGGCATGCGCGCCTCGCTGAGCATGCTGCTCGGCGGTGTTTTCGCCTGGGGCGTGCTGCTGCCCTACGCGCTCGACCAGGGCTGGGCCGAAGTGGGCGCGGCCGAGTCGAGCTGGTTCGCCAAGGGCGTCAAGTGGATGCTGTGGCCCGGCGTGGCCATGATGGTCTTCGCCTCCCTCACCAGCTTCGCCTTCTCGTGGCGCAGCGTCGGGAAGGCCATCGCCGGCGCCTTCTCCCGCGGCGGTCCGGTGGTGGAGCAGGACCCCCGGGACGTTCCCAAGTCCTCGTTCGCGGCGGCCTTGGCGGCGGCCCTGGCCTTCTCCAGCGTGATGCAGGTGCTGCTGTTCGACATCCAGCTGCACCTCGCCGTGATCGGCGTGCTGCTCAGCTTTTTGATGGCCATCGTCGCCGGGCGGGTCTCGGGCGAGACCAACAACACCCCGGTGGGCGCCATGGGCAAGGTGACCCAGCTCACCTTCGGCCTGCTGGACCCCGGCAACGTCGCCAGCAACCTGATGGCGGCCAACGTCACCGGCGGCGCGGCCAGCCAGTGCGCCGACCTGCTGCATGACCTCAAGACCGGCAGCATGATCGGCTCTTGGCCCCGCCACCAGGCGATCAGCCAGTCGGTGGGCGTGCTCGGCGGCGCGGTGGTGGGCTCGGCCGCCTACATGATCCTCATCCCCGACCCCAAGGGCATGCTGCTCACCGACGCCTGGGCGGCGCCGGCGGTCGCCACCTGGAAGGCGGTGGCCGAGATCTTCGCCGAGGGCATCGGGGCCATGCCGCCCGGCAGCCTCAAGGGCCTCGTGATCGGCGCCGGCGTCGGCATCCTCGGCGCCTTGGCCGAGCGCCTGCTGCCGAAGAAGGTGGTCCAGTACATGCCGAGCGTGGTCTCGGTGGGCCTCGCCTTCACCGTGCAGGTCTACACCGCCCTGTCCTTCGCCCTCGGCGCCGCGCTGGTGCTGGTGATGAGCAAGCTCGCGCCCAAGTGGACCCCCAAGTACGCCATCGTGCTGTGCGCCGGCATCATCGCCGGCGAGAGCCTCGCGGGCGTGGGCGACGCCTTCATCAAGATGTTCCAGGGCTTGGCCGGCTGAGCGCGCCCAACAGCTTCGTCGGCGGCCCAATTCAGCCTTGAATTTGGGTTACGACGAAGCCGTTGGCCAGCCCCACTAGGGCGCCGGGTAGTCCTCCAGCGCCACAGGCACCTCGCCCTGGGCCACCTCGGCCGGGCTGCGCCAAGCGAGGGGCAGCCCCAGCGCCTGCAGCTGGGGCTCCAAGGCGGCGCGGTCGCCGGTGACCACCCAGCGCCGGGGGGCGTCGGGCCCGAGCATGCGGGCCGCGAGGGCGGCCACCTCGGCGGGCTCGGCCGCGGCGAGGGCGTGGCTGCGGGCCATCAGCGCGGCCCCGCCGCCCACCCGGTAGGCCGCCAACGACAGCCCCAGCGCGCCCGCGGGGTCCGACAGGCGGCGGTTGTGGTCGGAGAGGGCGCTGGCCGTGGCGGTCTCGACCTCGGAGGGGGTCGGCGGGGCGTCGGTGGCGGCGGCCCGCAGCACCGCCTCGATGTCGGCCATGGCGGCCGCGGCCTGCTCCACCGGCACCTCGACCTGCAGCCACAGGCGCGGACCGCCGGGCCGCCCGTCCCAGCCGCCGGCCGATCCATAGGTCCACCCGCGCTCTTCGCGGAGCTGCTGGTTGATCCGGCTCTGGAAGCCGTCCACCACCACCCGGGCCAGCAGCTCGGCGGCGGCCCGGTCGGCGGCGTCGGCGTCGGGCGCCGGCAGGCTCAGGCGGAGGGTGGCCTGGGCCCGCCCCGGCAGCGCGATCCCCAGCAGGGCAGCGCCGAGCGGCGCGGGCGCCGAGGGGGGCGGCGCCGGCCGACCCGCCACCCCGAGCTCGCCGGCGAGCAGGGCGAGGTGCGGGCGCAGCGCCTCGGGATCGACGTCCCCGGCGACCAAGATGACCATCGGGCTGTGGCCGAGCCGTCGGGCCTGGGCGGCGCGGAGGTGCCGCGTCCGCACCGAGGCCCAGCTCCGCGCACCCGGCCGAAGCCCCCAAGGGTGCGCCTCGGGGAACCACTGGTAGTGGCCGGCCGTGGCCGTGAGCGCCCAGGCGTCTGCGGGCAGCTCTACCTTGAGGTGCAGGCGCTGATCCCAACGCCACCGGCGCAATTCTCGACGGGCCAGCTCGGGGCGCAAGAGAACGTCGCGCAGGCGCTCGAGGCCCTCGTCGAGGTGCTGCAGCGGCACGTCCAAGCGGGCGCCGCTGCTGTCCACATCGACCCAGGAGGCGATGTCGGCGTCGAGCGCGTCGAGCTCGGCGGCGAGCTCGTCGGCCGAGGCCCCGATCACCGCGTCGGCGAGCTGATCCCCGAGCGCGGCGCAGCGGGCGGGCCGCTCCGGGCACAGCAGGCCGGTGCCGTCGAGGTAGCGCACCGCCACCCGCACCCGGCGCAGGCCCGAGACCGGCAGCACCCAGGCCTCCACGCCGGAGTCCAGCGCGATCACCGCGATCTCTGGCAAGGGCCGGGGGGCCGGCGGCGGGACCGGCGGGAGCGCGCTGCGATCCGGCGGGGGCGAGGACACCTCCAGGGCGCCCTCGTCCGGCCCCGGATCGCCCGGCTCCGCCGCCGCGGCGGTCCCGCCCGCGCCGAGCCAAGCGGTGGCCAAAATAACGCTGAGCAGGCTCATGGCAGCGCCACCGGCGAGGCGCCCACCAGCGCGCCCCGGCGGCCGTCCGGCACCACCGACAGGCTGCGGCGCGAGGCCGGCACGGCGTGGGCGGCGACGGCCGCGGCGATGGCCTCGGCGTCCAGGGCCTGCACCGCCGCGAGATCGGCCAAGAAGCAGTCCGGCGCCCGGCCGCGGCTGACGCAGGCCCCGATCAGCTCAGCCCGCGGCTCCACTTCGCCGAGCTGGTC
>CANHON010000016.1 GCA_947462115.1 Deltaproteobacteria bacterium
CGCCGACCCCGCCGAGCAAGCCGACATCGCCGCTGCGGAGCCCGAGGCGGTGCGGGCCCTGCAGGCCGGGGTGGAGCGGGCCCTGGGCGCGCCGTGGCAAGCAGAGGTGGACGGGATCATCCGCACCGAAGGGGGCGTGATCCTCAAGGACGGCCACCAGGGGGCCAAGCTCAAGGTCGCCGCCGGGGATCGGTTCGTGGTCGTGCCCTTCGACGCCCCCCTGCGTTTTGAGCGCCTCGGCCAGACCGTCGGCCCCTTTCAGGCCGCCGGCGGCGCGCGACCCGGGCCCGAGGCCTGCTTGCGCTACCTCGCCGGGCAGTCCGCCAGCGCCGCCTCCCTCAGCGCCGAGCAGCGGGAGCGCCTCGTCGCGCTGGGCTATATGCAGCCCGAAGACGAGCCCACAGACGCCATTTTGGCCCCGACACCGTCGAAGACCGCGGCCGCCTGCGCCCCGCCGAGCCCCTCGCCCCAAGGCCCGCCATGATCGCCGCGCTCCTCCTGCTGGGCTCGGGCTTCACCGCCCAGGCCCTGCCCCTCGACACCGACGCCTTCCGCATCGACCCCTGGGCGCCGCCCCGCGAGGGCGTGGTGAGCGGCCAGGAGCTCGAGGCCGCCTGCCTCGGCCTCCCCGCCCTGCGCGAGGCCGGGATGAGCTGCCCGCTCGACCTGCAGAAGGCGCTCCGCGGCCTGCCCACGCTGGCGGCCGCCTGCAGCGCTTCCGAGGACGGCCAGCGCATGCCGGTGGCCGGCTTTGACGTGCCCCACCCCTACAGCGTGCGGGCCGCCGTCACCGCGCGGGTGCGGGCCGCCGCCCGCCAGCGCCCCTCCTGCGCCTGGAGCCTCACCGCCGTGCGCCAAGGCGACGACCTCGTCGTGAGCGCGCCCACCGCCGCGGGCGTCGAGGAGCTCCGGCTGGGCTGGCGCACCGGCCCCGACGGCGGGAACGTGCAGTGGATGCGGCCGCTGGACGCAAACGCCGCGCCCGAGCCCGGCACCACCGCCCGCCGGGCCCTGCTGGACCCCCTGCTCATCCGCCGGGGCGAGTTCGACCTTGTCATTGATATCCTTGACAGCGATGGGGCCACCACCCGGCTGACGGTGCCCGCCACCCTGCCCGAGGGCGAGCGCGCGTCCATGCCCTTGATGTTGGGGCCGCCCTTGGAGGTGGCGGTCGGCGCCGAGGGCAACGTGCTGCCGATCATCAGCTTGGGCCGCGAGCTCCCTCCCGAGCCCTTCCGCGCCAACCCGCCGCCGGCCGCCCTCGACGGCTCGGCCCTGCGGCGCGGCCCCCCGGTGACCGAGCGGCCCCTGAGCCCCCAAGAGGGCGCGACATTGGCCCGCTGGTGCCGATCGTCGTCCGCTGGTCTCCAGGCGGCGGCCCTCACGCCCGGCGCCTGCACCCTGCTCAGCGCCGACCGCGGCCCGGCGCGGGCGCCCCACCCGACCTTGAGCCCCGCCCTCCGTCGGGCCGCGCAGGAAGACCTGCGACAGCTCCCGCGCAACTTGGGCGAAGAGCTGCTGCGGGTGGAGCTGGCCCTGCCGGCCACCGAGCAGGTCTGGTACCGGCTCGACGGCGCGGTGGCCTTGGCCGCGGCGGGCGGCTTCTTCGAGGCCCTGCTCGACGGCGCCGCCCCGCACCTCGCCCTGGCGAGCTGGGCCCGCAGCCGGGGTCCGGTCTACCCAGACGGCAGCCCTACCGGGCGAAAGCTGAGCTTCGCCCCACAAGAAGGCGCGACCCTCACCCCGGTGAGCGCCAGCCTCTACCTCGCGAGCCTGCTCGCGGCGGTGGCCAGCCCGGCCGAGGCCACCCAAGGCGCGGCGGGCGCCCGCGAGCTGCGCAGCGCCCCGCCGCCCGAAGGCGCCCTCCTGCTCGCGGCGGCCATCACCCTGTCGCGCCCCGACAACCTGCCCGGCGCCGTCCCGGTGCCCTGGTCCCAGAGCGCGCGGCCCGCCGTCGGCGAGGCGGATCGACCCACCCTCGTCGCCATCGCCCAGCGGCTCGCCTTTTTGCACGCCGACCAGGCCGAGCGGCTCCTGCAGGCCCACCGCAGCGGCGGCGCGGCCGGCATCATCGAGGCGGGCGCGGCCCTGATGCTCGACTTGGACGCCGCGGTCAGTATTTTGCCCATCGGGACCGGCGAAGACGAGGCCACCCGCCGGGCCCGCCGCCTGCGCCTGGGCGCGCTGCTCGACCCGCTGCTGCGCGCTGCGGCAGGCTGGGGCTCGGGTGAGCTGCTGCAGGTCAGCGCCAGCTTAGCCCTGCTCCAGCACGATCCCACCCTGCTAGAGCAGATCCCGCAGGTGCAGACCGAGCTCGACGACGCGCTCCGGGCCCTGAGCGGGGCCCTGCTGGATCGGGGCGCCGCCCCGCCGCCCCGCGGTCAGATCAGCGCCGCGGTCGGCCTTCAGGGCAGCCTGCGGGGCGGCGAGGCCCAGCTGGGCCCGTCCATCCCCCTCGGCCCCACCTGGAGCTGGAGCCTGCGCACCGGCGGCTCGGTGGGCGCGATGGCCCAGCTCCTCGACCTCGGCGCGCCCCTGGCCTGGCGGCCGGACCAGCCCGCGGGCGCGCTACCCTGGGAGCGGCTCTTTGCGCCGGGGCTCAGCGTTTTGGTGCAGCCCACCGCGCAGCCCTTGGCCCTCTGGCCGAGCCTCAGCTTCTCGCCCGGGCCGGCGGAGGGCGCGGCCCTGCAGGTGGGCCTGTCGGTGGGCGTGACCCGGCCGGGGCAGGCGCTGGCCCGATAGTGTCAGCGCCGGGCTCATGCCGCCCGTGGCCGATCCGTTCTCCGAGGCGCGTCCCTTGGACCGAAACGGAGCCCCCATGTACGAATTTGTTGTCTACTTGTACCAGCAGGGCCGACTCGACGCCGCCGAGTCGATGATGGTCATGGACCGGCTCGTGAACCGACGTCCGCCGTTGGGGCGCCTCGCGGTGCGGGAGGGGCTGCTCTCGGTCAAAGAGGTGATGGCCATCTTGGCGGCCCAGTCCGGCCAGGCCCAGCGCCTGCGCTTCGGCGAGACCGCCGTGCAGCTCGGCTACCTCACCGCCGGCGACCTCGAGTGGCTGCTCCGGGCCCAGCAGGCCCTGGTCAACAAGGACCCCGTCGGGACCATCGCCGAGCTCACCGGCCTGGACCCGAGCGAGCTGCGGGGGCTCTACCGACGACACGAGGCCGCCTGAGCCGCCTTCGGGCCGGGACGGCCGCCCTGGCCGAGGCTATGCCCGAGGCAGCCGCACCCTGCGCGGCGCCGGGACCCGCATGCCCTTCGTCGCCACCTCCATCGACCTGCCCCCGCACACCGCCGAGGTGCGCGCCGCGGACCTCGATGGAGATGGCCGCAAAGAGCTGATCTTCGTCAGCAGCGAGCCCAAGGGTCGCCAGCCGGACGCCGTCACCCTCACCCTCGTCTCCCTCACCGCCGAGGGCCAGCCGACCAAGCGCGAGACCCTCCGGCTGGGCCAGCGGGCGACGCTGTGGGACGCCCACAATGGCCTGTGGGGCGTCGATGGCGACGGTGCCTACAACCTGCGCACCGCCGCCCGCCTCGGCGCCCGGCGCACGGCCCTCGGGGGCCTCGGCCTCACCACCCCGCTCGCGGCCGACCTCGCCTCCGACATCGACGGCGACGGCGTGGCCGAGATCGTGGTGGTGGGGGGCGGCAAGGTGGAGCTGTTCAGCGCGGACGGCCGGTCGCGCGGGGCCGTGCCGGTTCGGTCGGAGGGATCGCTCAAGGCCAACGCCCGGGGCGGCGGGCTGCAGGTCGCGGCGGCGGCGGCCTGGCCCGGCATGACCTTCGGCGACTGGGACGGGGACGGGATCGACGAGCTGCTGCTGCCCGACGGCGACACGCTGGAGGTGGTGCGTTTTGGGCCCGCGGGCGCCACCGCCACCAAGGTCAAGCAGCCCATGGACGTCGAGCCCCGCCGCGACCCGGCGGCCGACCCCAAGGCCGGGCGCCGCGACATCGAGAACGTCTGGCTCAAGGACGTGAACAACGATGGCAAGGTCGATCTCGTCGTTCACCAGTGGGTCATCGGCTCCACCTTCTTCGGCGCCACCGCCGAGCTGATCACCGCCCGGGGCAACGGGACAGGTTTTGACAAGCCGACCACCATCGCCACCTCCGCCGCCGCGGTGGACGTTCAGCTTCGGGACATCGACAACGACGGCGATCTCGATATTTTGGCCTCCCAGGTCGACCTGAGCATCAGCAACATCGGCCGGGCCTTGGTGAGCCGAAAGGTGCAGGTGGACCTCTGCGCCTACATCTGGGGCAGCGGCGGCTACGCCAGCCAAGCCAAGGTCATCCGGCGCACCGGCTTCTCGATCTCCGAGCCCGAGCGCCTCAAGCTCAAGGTGGAGGCCGATCTCAACGGAGACGGCTGGATCGATCTGGTGACCAACGACGGCGGGGACCAGCTGGTCGCCTTCGCCGGCGGCCCGGCGGGCATCAGCGAGGCCCCCTTGGCCACCTGGCCCGGCGCCCTGCCGCTCGGCCCCGACCCGCTGTTCATCGAGGAGCTGACCGGCGACGCCCGCGCCGAGGTGCTGCTGTGGGGGCCCAAAGCGACAAAGGCGACCTTGCTGCGCCTGCGCTGAAGCCCCCGGTCCGCCGGGATCAACGGGGGCAGTCTCGGCGGAGGCTGGCCGCAGAGCGGACAAATGAGCTATGCTCGACGCCCGCGGGTCCAGCGCTCTGAACCACGGACCAGCGCTGGCGCGCACTCGAGGGGACGATGACCAGCCTCACCTCGGCCGAGCGGCCAGACACCGACGTCCAGACCGGCGAGGCCTACGACCGGCCCGCGCAGGCCGAGGGCAGCCCGCTCCGCAGCGCGGATGGTTCGGCCGGTACGCTCGGGGCCCTCGGCGAGCGCCGCACCTCCAGCCCCGCCGAGCTCATCCCGGCGGCGCACGCCCCGCCGCGGGCTTGGCTCCGGGTGCTCAACGGCGAGGACATCGGCACCGACTTTGAGCTGGTCGGGCTCATGTCGCTCGGCCGCTCCACTGGCTGCGCGATCTGCATCAACGACCCCAACTGCAGCCGCCGCCACGCCAGCCTCCGGTGGGAGGACGGCAACATCATCATCGAGGACACCGACTCCCAAAACGGCACCTGGGTCAACAACACCCGCATCTCGCGCTGCTGCTTGCGCGAGGGCGACGTGCTGCGGGTCGGCACCACCCGCCTGCACTTCCGCCGCGAGGAGCGCAGCAGCCAAGGCGGCGTGATCTGGGTGGAGCTGCCGGATGATCCGCTGGGCTTCGCCAAGCCCGTGCAGAGCGGCGGCCGCCCCAACCTCGGCTCGATGAGCATCGACGCCTACTACACGGCCCTCGGCATCGCCGACAACGTCGGTCAGGCCGATGTCCCGCGGCTCCGCGAGCAGACCCGCAAGTTCGCGGTGCTCTTCGAGCTGAGCCAGCAGATGCAGCGGAGCACCCCGCAGCTCGAGTCCCAGCTGCTGGCGGTGCTCAGCAAGGTGGCCGAGGTGGTGGACGCCGACCGGGCCGTGCTCGCCTTGATCGACGCCGCGAATGACCTGCAGCCGCGCGTTCTCCACGCGCCCGACTCCTCCGGCGGCGAACCTCCGCGGGTGGTCATGTCGAGACGCCACTGCGACTTCGTGATCCAGTCCCGCTGCGGCATCATCTCCAACGATGTCCAGGCCGAGGAGTCCCTCACCGGCCAAGAGGCCGAGCTCTTCAGTCCTGTCCGCAGCATCATCATGGTGCCCGTCATCGCGAGCGACGTGGTGTTCGGTGTTTTGGAGTTCTCCTGCCTGAGCTCGGGCCAGCGCTTCGTCGAAGAGGACCTCGACCTCACCTCGATCGTCGCCGGCATGATCGGCTCCACCCTCGAGAACCACCGCCTGCTCGCCGAGAAGAACGAGAACATTGAGGAGCTGCGCCGCGCCCAGTCGGACCTGGAGCGCGCCTTCGAGCGCATCATCGAGCAAGAGCTCCAGTCCAGCCTCGTGAAGTTCGCCAAGGGCATGGTCCACGAGGTGCAGAACCACCTGCACCCGATCTACGCCTCCGAGGAGCTCAAGGAGCGCTTCCCCGACGACCCCGAGGTGGCCAGCGTCATCGACCTCGTGCTGGACGCCAGCACCAGCATCGTGGGCTTGGTCCGAGAGTTTCGTCAGTTCGCCTCGGGCACCAAAGAGGAGCCCGGCAACGACAAGCTGCCCCTCGTGGACGTGGGCGAGGTGCTCAACAGCGCCATCGGCTTCGCCAAGTGGGACCCGGACCTCAAGGACATCGACCTGCGGCTGGTTTTGGTGCCTTCGCCGCGGGTGCCGATGGACAAGGTCCGCATCCGGCAGTGCTTGCTCAACCTCATCCGCAACGCCGCCCACGCGATGCCCCCCGAGACCGTCGCCGCGGGCCGGGCCACCATCGAGCTGCGCCTCGTGAACCAGCCCAACCACGTCCGCATCGAGGTGCGCGACAACGGCAAGGGCATGCCGCTCGACATCGGCCTCCGGGTCTTTGAGCCCTTCATGAGCTTCGGCAAGAAGGAGGGCATGGGCATCGGGCTCGAGATCTGCCGGGCGATCGTGTCAGCCCACGGCGGGAGCATCGACTTCGACAGCTGGCCGGGCTGCGGCACGACCTTCCGGGTGGACCTGCCGCTGCGGCCGGCCCGCAAGGTCGAGCTCACCTGCGCCGACTGAGCGCCCCGCCGCCGCGCCGCGCTTCGGGCGCCCCCGCCTTGACATCCACCCCTCCGCCCGACAAGTAAGCGCCGTGAGGTGTTTATGTCGCGCGCATCCTTGTCTCCCGAGCCCCTGTCCCGGCCCCTCAGCGCCCCGGGCTCCATCCGGCTCCTCGGCCTAGCTTTGTGGGGCACACTGTGGGGCACACTGTGGGGCGCGCTGGCGCCCGGTTGCGCCAACCCCCAAGGCAGCAACGGAAAGGCGCCACAAGGGGTCGACGAAGAGGCCGACGCTGACGCTGATGCCGACACGGACGCCGACGCAGACACCGACGCCGACACCGACACCGACACCGGTGAGCCGGCCGACCCGGACCCCCTCGACCTCGACGAGGACGGCGACGGCTACACCCCGCGCGCCGGCGACTGCGATGACACTGATCCTTCGCTGAACCCCGGCGAGCTCGAGCTCTGCGACGGCATCGACAACAACTGCGATGGCTTCTCCGACGCGGACTTCGACGACGACGGCGACGGCGTGGCCGACTGCGAAGACAACTGCCCCGTGCAGGTCAACATCTCGGCGCCGGCCGGGGGCGACGGCACCTGGGATCGCCCCTACCGAAGCATCCAAGAGGGCATCGACGAGGCCTGGGCGCGGGCCTGCCCCCGGGTCGAGGTCTCGGACGGCACCTACGTCGAGAACATCGTCTACGACGGCGCGCTGGTCTATGTGGTCAGCCACTACGGCCCGGAGGCCACCGTCATCGACGGCGCCGGGGTGGGCACGGTCGTCACCTTCAACGCGGGCGAGACCGAAGACGCGGCGCTGGACGGCTTCACGGTCACCAACGGCGCCGCGGCCCTCGGGGCCGGCCTGTTCGTGCAGAACGCGAGCCCGGTGATCCGCGGCAACATCATCACCGCCAACCAAGTGAACACCGACGGCGGCGGCGGCGGCATCGGCCTCCGGGACGCTTCGCCCCTGATCGAAGACAACGAGATCAGCGGCAACGACGCCGGCTACGGCGGTCCGGAGAGCGGCAACGACGGCGGCGGCATCAACATCCGCGGCGGCGCCCCGATCATCGTGGACAACCACATCGTGGACAACACCGCCGGCGACGGCGGCGGCCTGTGGCTGGTCCGCACCGACGCCCTCATCTACCACAACCTGATCGACGGGAACCTCGCCTACGACACCGATCCCGTGCAGGCCGGTCAGGGCGGCGGCGTAGACATCCAGATCGGCTCCGTGGGGCTTGTGTTCACCAACAACGTGGTGACCAACAACTTTGCCAGCTCCCACGGCGGCGGCGTGGCGGTCTACGAGTACGCCTCGGCCTCGGGCTCGCCCACGCTCACCCACAACGTCATCGCCTACAATGACGCGCCGGAGGGTGCTTTCGGCGGTGGACTGCTGGCCTTCGGCTCCACCGTGCCGGTGTTCCTCAACAACCTCGTCTATGCGAACACCCCCACCGGGGTGTACCTGAACAGCGGCGCTTCAGCCCGCTACAACCTCGTCTCTGGCAACGACGCCGACTGGGCGGGCGTGCAAGGCAGCCGCGCCGGCCTGGATGGCAACCTCGCGAGCGCCCCTGGCATGACCGCGGCCAGCGACGACGGCGACTTCAGCGATGACGACTGGCGTCCGGGCACCGGGAGCGCGCTGATCAACGCCGGCGACCCCGCCAGCGCCCTCGACCCCGACGGCAGCCGGGCCGACATCGGCGCCTGGGGCGGCAGCTACGGCGCCTGGTGATCGAAGCGGACCCCTCCGGTCAGCCCACCCCGGCGGCGCGCGCAACCTCGGGATAGCCCGTAGTGATCCGCGTCATCAAGCGTCACGTCCTTTGGCGGGCCGCGGCGCCTGTCGCTATACTTACAAATGGAGCGAGCAGCGCACAGCCCAGCGGCGATCGGTCGGGCGGCGGGCGCTGCGGCCGATGGGCCGATGGGCGCGAGCCGCCCCAATTCGGCCCAGGTTCGGCGCTCTTGATCCGATTGGAAGAGGCGGAGGCCACAATGCAGCTCAACGTTTCCGTCGGCGGGAGCATCGCGGCAGCAGCCAGCCCAGCGCGGTCCCCCGCGGTCGGCGCCGACGCGGCGAGCCTGTTGTCGCCCGCCGAGCCGGTGCCGGGCGTGACCGTGGCGCTGTCGCCGGTCGCCGAGGCCATGCTCGACGGCTACGACGCCGCCCGCGACGAGGGCGGGGGCCCCCGGCCCGGCGTGATCCCCGCCACCGACCCCACGCACAACCCGCTGGGCGGCGCCGCTCTCGACGAGAGCCTGCACGCGGCCTACGACGACAAGTCCCCCAAAGAGGACCCCAACGCCCTGTCCATGGAGGCCCTCACCGAGGCGATCCGCCACGAGAAGGCCGACCGCGAGCACAGCCTGCGCACGCTGCGGCGCGGCAAGCACGGCGCCCCGGACGAGCTCACCGAGGCCGAGCAGCGGGTCGTCGAGGAGCTGCGCGCCCGCGACGCGGAGGTGCGGGCCCATGAGCTGGCCCACGTGGCCGCCGCGGGCGGCTTGGCTGGCGCGCCCAGCTTCAGCTACCAGACCGGCCCCGACGGCAAGCGCTACGCCATCGGCGGCAGCGTCAGCATCGACACCTCCGCCGGGAGCACCCCCGAGGAGACCATCAGCCGGGCGCAGCGCATCCGGGCGGCCTCCACCGCGCCGTCCGACCCTTCGGCCCAAGACCGCGCCGTCGCCGCCCGGGCCGGCCACATGGAGCAGCAGGCCCGCGCCCAGCTCAGCATGGAGCGGCGCATGGAGCAGCAGCAGGCCCTGGAGCCCGACGAAGATGCCGCGCAGGCCGGCGCCCCGGCGGTCGAGGTGGACGAAGGCGGCGTGCCGGTCTCCCGTTTGCCGCGCCTCCGCATCGACCCCCGCGACACGCCCCAGGCCCCGATCAGCTCCGGCCTCGCCATGCTCGGCACCCCCGCCAAGTCCGCCCGCCTCGCGGCCTTCACCGGCGGCAGCGCGGCGGACGCCCAGCTCTACTCCCCGCCCGAGCGCTCGCTGGAGGCGACCTACATCGACGCCGCCCGCAGCCAGCGCGCCTCCTGAGCCCCCGCCTGGGTCCGAGCGCCAGCGCCCCGGTGAACCGCCGCCTCCTGGGCTTCTACCTGCGCTTTGCGCTGCCGATCGTCGGCTGCGGGGGGCCGCCGCCCACGGCCCTCAGCTTCGTTGAGGGGCGCAGCGCCGAGGACACGGCCGCCCTGGGCCCGAGCTGGCGCGAGCCCTTGCGCGGGCCCCATCCGCCCGAGCAGCTCCGCTTCTTGGTGCTCGGCGACGCCGGGGAGGGCAACCTCAGCCAGCACACCATCGGCGCGTCCATGGCGGCCCTCTGCGCGGCCAAGACCGATGCGGCGCCGGGCTGCGACTTCGCGCTCTACCTCGGGGACAATTTCTACCAGGTCGGGGTCGAGGACGTGCACGACCCGCAGTTCGAGGCCAAGTTTGAGCGGCCCTATGCCGCCCTGGACCTCCCCTTTTACGTGGTGATGGGCAACCACGACTATGGGAGCGGCAGCCTGGACACGTCGAAGGTCGCGCACCAGATCGCCTACACCCGCCGCTCCACCCGCTGGACGATGCCGGCCCGGACCTACCACTTCGCCGCCGCCCACGCGCACTTCATCGCCCTGGACACCAACGCCGCCATGCTCCGCGACGTGTGGGGCGACACCGGCCAAGAGGTCTTCCTCGACGAGGCCCTGCGCGAGGCCGCGGGCGCCACCTGGAAGATCGCCTTCGGGCACCACCCCTACCGATCCAACGGCCCCCACGGCAACGCCGGCAGCTACGAGGGCCAGGACTGGGTGCCCATCGCCAACGGCGCCGGGGTCCAGGCGCTGTTCGAGTCGAAGCTCTGCGGGCAGATCGACCTGTACCTCGCCGGCCACGACCACAGCCGCCAGTGGCTGCCGCCGAGCTGTGGCGTGAGCTTGGCGATCAGCGGGGCCGGCGCCAAGTCCACCAGCATCGTGGACCGCGGGAACGCCCCGACCTTCGCCGAGGCCTCGCCGGGCTTCCTGTGGATCTCCATCGAGGGGCCGATGCTGGTCGCGGAGTTTTACGACCAAGACGGTATTTTGGAGCACACCGAGCAGCTGAGCCGCGTGCGCTAAGGCCGGGCCGCGGCGTCGAGCTCGGCCTGCAGCTCGGGGCTCAGGGGCTGGGGTGCCCACTTCACCCGCTCCCAGCGGTGGCCGTCGCTGCGCCAGATCCCGCCGCTGCGGCTCCACAGCAGCAGCCCCTCGGGGCCCTCGGCGATCACCGGCGCCTCGCTCGGCTGCTCGCCGGCCCGATCGCGCAGGGCGCGCCCCACCGCCGCGATCGACAGCGGGGGCGGCGGCATCGGCACCCCGCGCGCGAGCACCGGCACCTGAAGCACGCTTGGCGTCCAAATGTCATCCGATTGAAACCAGGAGCCCTCCTCGGACCAGGACAGGCCGTGGGTGCCGACCACGGCGACGGCCGGCGGCGCGCCTTCCGGCCAAACCTCCAGCAGCCGGCCCAGCGAACGATCGACCTCCGCCACCTCGCCCCGGTACAGGGCGTCGATGTAGGCGAGGTCGGTGATGCCCGCCATCCACGGGGGCCGCCGATCTTCGGGCACGAGGGCCGCCGAGGTGTGGGCTGGATCTCTCGGATCGCGTGAGTAGAACGCCGTATCGAAGGGCGGGGCCGGGCTGAAGGGCGGCAAGGGGCCGCTGAGGTGGACCCACACGAGGTGGCGGCCGGGGCCGGCGGCGCGCAGGTGGGCCACGGCGGCGTCCACGGTGTGGGGATCGGCGCGCAGGCTCGGCGAAGACGGCCTCAACCACGCCATCCAGCGCCCAAAAGGGGTCTGCGACCAGCCCGGCAGCACCACCCCGCCCTCGTTGACGGTGGAGAAGCCGCGCAGGGCGCCCGGGGGCAAGGAGGACAAGGCCGGGCTGCCGCTGGTGAAGGCCGCCGCGACGGCCCCCTTCGCCGCCATGCGCTCGGCCAAGCTGCCCTCGGGATCAGCGACCCCGAGCAGCGCTTCGAGGGAGCTGCGGCTGCTGGGCGCCGGGGCGAGGGCGGTGCGGGCGGTGCCGAGGGCGCCGAGCTGCCGGGCGATCTGGGGCTGGCCGGGGGTGCTGGGCCGGGTGAGCTGGGCCACGGCGTCGGCCCGCGCCCCGTCGAGGGTGATGAGCAGGAGGCCCCCGGCAGGCGCGCCGATGTCCCCCTCCAAGGCGGCGGCTTCGCCGATCGAGGCGGAGCGCTGCGGGCCAGGGGACAGGAGCCCGCCGAGGCCGCTGAGCGCGCAGGGCAGCAGCAGCCACCACCGCTGCGGGCGCGCCGGACCGGCCAGCCGCACGATCAGCAGGGCCCCGAGCAGGGCGCCGAGCCGCAGGGCAACGAAGACCCAAAGGCCCTCAAGCACGTCAATCCCGATGAGCAGGACGGCGAGGCAGGCCGCTGTGAGCCCCAGCCCGGCCGCCGACCGGCGCGGACCGGCGAGGAGCTGGACGGCGCCGCCCAGCGCGGCCACGGGCGCCGCGAGCAAGGCCCACTCCACCGCCGCGAGGCCGAGGCCCGGACCTGGCTGAAGGCCGCGAAGCAGCCCCAACATCACCAGGAGCGCCCAGGCGCCCGCGAAGAGCAGCGGGCGGAGCAGCGCCGCAGCGCGGGGCTCCCCCGGCGACGGATCGGGCGAAGGTGGCGTGCTCGGGGGCTTCGCGGGCAGGGAGGGCCTCCGGCGGCCAGGGAGGGCGGGACGCAGCGGCGATCCTACCCGAGGAAGGGGCACGGGGCCCGCCGACCGGCGCCGCGTCCAGGCCAGCGGCCGGGCATGATATACAGCCCCTCGGTGTCCAGACTTGCCCGGCTTGTCGATCCGACCGAGGCTGACGCCGCCCTGTCGCCCAGCCGCGGACCCCAGCCGCGCACCGGCGCCCTGCCCCTGCGGCGCCCACCGCCCACCGCGACCCCCGGAGGTCCGCATGACCGCCCCTCGCCGCTCGATGTCCGCCCGCCGAGGCCCCTCGGTCCCTGGCCTGCTCGCGCCGACCCTCCTCCTCAGCGCGCTCAGCGGCAGCGCCTGGGCCGGGCAGGTGCTCGTCCCGCCCCTGGTCCCCGCGGGCGTGGACCCGATCGTCGCGGACAACATCAGCGGGATGATCGCCAGCGAGCTCGACTTCATCAGCGAGTTCGACGGCGCCAAGGCGGTCAAGACCAGCCCGGCCGGCTGGAACGCCAAGTGCATCACCAGCGCGCCCTGCGTGACGGCGGTGATGAAGGCCACCGGCACCACCGCCTTGATCAGCGGCAGCGTGGCCCCCAACGGCTCCAAGCTGGCCCTGACGCTGGTCTACGCCAACGGCGGCAAGATCGTCCGCACCAAGACCTTCAACGTGGCCAACGTGCCCTCGGTCATCGCCGACAGCATGGCTGGCTTCGTCAAGGAGCTGATCTCCGGCGAGAACCCCGCTGCGGTCGCCGCCGCCGCCCGCGTCGACGAGGGCAATTTCAGCGACGAGGAGGACGACTTCGAGGTGGTCGGCGTGAGCCGGCGGGTCCAGACCGGCGGCACCGCGGCCCGCGGCCTCGAAGACGAGGTCGACGAGGACGAGCTGCGCGCCCAGGAGGCCGAGCGCGAGCGGGCTGCCGCCGCCGCCGCCGCGTCCGCCGCCGCCGCCAAGCGGGAGAAGGAGGAGGCCGCCCGTCGCCAAGCCGAGGCCCAGCGCCAAGAAGAGGAGCGGGCCCGCGTGGCCGCCGCCCAGCGCCAGCGCGAAGAGGAGGAGCAGCGCCGCCAAGCCGCCGCAGCAGCAGCAGCCCGCAGCAAGCCGCCCCCGGCCGAAGAAGAGGAGGAGCTGGTCTTCGGCGGCGGCGTGGTGTCCACCGGCGGCGGGGAGGAGGAGCCTCCGCCCCGTCCGGTGGCCGCGGCCCGCCCCACCTACGAAGACGTGGCCGAGGACGAAGACGAGCCCAGCCCCACCATCGCCGCCGCCCGGGCGCCCAGCCGCACCACCTACTCCGACCTCGACGAGGACGAAGATCCGCCGGTGCGCAAGCCCGCCCCGGTCACCCGCTACGACGACCTCGACGAGCCGGTGAGCAAGCCCCGCAGCAGCTCGAGCAGCAACAGCAGCGCCAACCGCAGCAGCAGCAGCAGCGCCAACAGCCGCTCGACGGCCACCAAAAAGAAGGGCGAGCCCGAGCGAAGCGTGGGGATCACCGGGCGTTTTGGCTACTCCAAGCTCGCCGAGTACAACTTCCTCACCTACGGGGCGGAGGTGACGGTCATGCCGACCGCCAGCCTCGGCATCCTCGCGGGCATCGAGGCCTACAGCGCCCGGCGCGCCACCACCGCCGAGGAGCAGGAGCTGGGCGCCCCGCCGCTCATCTGGCAGACGATCATGCCGATCAACGTCGGCGCGGTCTACAAGTACACGCCCACGAACGTCCGCCCCTATGTGGGCGGAGACATCCACATGATCCCCGGCTTGGTGCGCGACCAAGGCGGCGTCGCCACCGGCTTTCGGTTCCGCGGCGGCTCGGACTTCTTGGTGACCGACAGCTTCGGCTTCAACCTCAACCTCGCGCTCGGCTTCACCGGCGGCAAGGCCTTGAGCGCGGTCACGGCGGGCACCTCGGCGATCATCCCGCAGTTCTCGGCAGGCACCACGCTGGTCTTCTGAGCGCGGCGCGCACCGCCGGTCAGTAGTGCGGGGGCCGCTCGTACTCCAGATCGGCCTGCGCTTGGTGCTGGGCCGACACGAGGCCTTGGCTCTGCACCTGCTCGCTGAGCTCGCCGAGCGCGCGCCGCAGCCGCTGGTTGTCGGTGGCCAAGCTGCGGACGACCTCATCGAGGCCCTGCAGCGTGTGCTCGAACCAAGCGAGCTGCTCCTCCAGCCGCGTGACCCGCGCGCTGAGGGCGCCCTCGTCCTGCGGTGCGGCCCCGGGCCCGTTTTGCTCAGGCGTGCTCGTCATCGTCTCTCCCCGAGAGGCCTGGGAGCAGGCCGAGGGCGCGGCCCCGGTCGCGCGCCGCCTCCACCATGCCGGGCCTCAGCTCGTACCAGTTGATGCCGCCGCAGCCGGCGCAGGCCCCCTCAAACCGCCCATCGAGGTGGGCGAGGCGCCGCGCGGTGGCCGCCGCGCCCTCCCATAGCGCGGAGAAGGAGGCCTCGCGGAGGGAGCCCAGCGCGGTCTCGCTGCCGAGATCGGCGCAGCACATGATGAGCTCGCCGTCGTGCCGAATCACCGGGGTGAGCCACAGGCCCGGACAGGCCCCGCGCGCCGCCTCGGGGTGCCCGTCGTCCACCTGCCAGGGCCGGCGCTCCCAGGTCCCGACCACGGGGCCGCCCGGCGCCGACACCGGCAGGTCGGCGGCCCGCAGCGCCCGCTCGTAGCGCGCGTCGGCCTCGGCTTGGCCCGGACCGCCGCCGCCGACCGACAGCCGCTTGAACATCAGCTCGTCGTGCCAACGGGCGGGATCGCCCTGGCAGCGCAGCAGGTCGGACCAGTAGTCGAAGAAGGGCCGCACCTCGTCGCAATTGCCCTCCTGCACGACAAACTGGAGCTGCAGGTTGACCCGAGCCCCGCGGGCGCGCCGCCGCCGGACGAGGTGCCGGACGTGGCGCCGCACCCGCAGCAGGTGATCGCGGCCCTTCACCCGGAGGTAGGCCTCGGGGCTGTGGGCGTCGAGGGTGAGCACCAGCAGCAGCGGCGGGGCGTCCGGCACCAGAATGGCGTCCAGCAGGGCGTCCATGCGCCCCTCATCGAGGAGCACGCCGTTGGTGTCGATGCGCAGGTAGCCCACCCGCCCGGCGAGCCGGCGCGCCGCGAGGCCGACCAGCTCGTGCAGCCGCGGGTGCAGGCTCGGATCGCCCAGCCACTGAAAAATCACGTGGTCGAACCGGAGGTCGTCGGCCACCATGCCGTCGAGGGCGACCGCCCACAGCTCCGGGTCGAGAAAGCCCTTGGGCACGCCATGCACGGTGGCCCAACCCTCGTGGTGGGGCGCGCACATGCGGCAGGCGAGGTTGCAGTGATCGGTGGGCTCGACCTGCAAGACGCCGCCCCAGCGGGGCTGCGAGAGGGGGCTGGACATGCCGACCGCCTATCCCAGGTCGGGGTTGGCCCCAGCGGCGCGGCCCGGCCCGGACCGGTTGACGCGGCGGGGGCGCCGTGCCACGATGCCGCCCCGCCTGGAGCCCGAATGTCCACCTGCGCCACCCGATCGCTCGTCGCCGGCCTCACTTTGCTCGCCGCCCTGAGCGGCTGCAAAAACGACTGCCAGCAGCTCTGTCACGAGATGGCAGACTACGCCGCCGATGAGTGCGGCAAAGAGTGGAGCAAAGACCAGCTCAAGAGCTGCATGGACGACGAAAAAGAGGCGGTCAAGGCCAACGCCGCTCGGGAGGACGTCTGCGCCGACATCGCGCCGACCCTCCGGGAGGAGTGGTCCTGTGACGACATTGACGCCTACTTCGACTGAGCGGCCCCGCCGAGCCCCTCGCCCATTGACCGGCCCCGGGCGCTCCCCTAAGATGGGCGCTGGGGGGCCCCCGGGCGACGCGATCCGGCCCACCACCGAACCGGTCCCCCGTCGAGCCGCACCGTGAGCAGCTTTCAGCCGCAGGCCTTTGGTCGCTACTACCTGGTCGATAAGATCGCCGTCGGCGGTATGGCCGAGGTGTTCAAGGCCAAGAGCTACTCCGAGGCCGGCTTCGAGAAGCTCCTCGTCATCAAGCGCATCCTCGATCACCTCTCCGACAACAGCGAATTTGTCGAGATGTTCATCGACGAGGCCAAGCTCTCGGTCGAGCTTCAGCACGCCAACATCGTGCAGATCTACGACTTCGGCCGCTTTGGCGACAACTACTACATCGCCATGGAGTGCGTCGAAGGCAAAGACATCAAGGGCATCCTCCGCAAGCTCGCCCAGCTCCGCAAGCTGATGCCCCGCGAGCTCGCCCTGCTGATCGCCCACGAGATGTGCAAGGGCCTCGACCACGCCCACAAAAAGGCCAACCACGCCGGCGAGGCGCTGCACATCGTCCACCGCGACATCAGCCCGAGCAACATCATCGTCAGCTACTCGGGCGAGGTGAAGGTGGCGGACTTTGGCATCGCCAAGGCCGAGTCCAGCGCCTTCGACACCAAAGATGGCGTGCTCAAGGGCAAGTACGAATACATGAGCCCCGAGCAGGCCTCGGGGCAGCGCGTCGATCACCGCTCGGACCTGTTCGCCACCGGCATCATCCTCCACGAGATGCTGACCGGCCGCCGCCTGTTCAAGACCGACAGCGACCTCAAGACCCTGGAGAAGATCAAGAACGCGCCGGTGCCGCCGCCCTCCGAGCTCAACCCGAGCGTGCCGCCCGAGCTCGACCGCCTCGTGCTCAAGGCCCTCTCCCGGGACCCCGACGAGCGCTTCGCCGACTGCCGGGCGATGCAGGGCGCGATCCTGGAGTTCTTGGCGCCCCAGACCCCCGACAGCCTGCGGGCCAGCCTCCAGCAGTTCATGACCGAGCTGTTCGTCGAGGAGATCGCCGGCGAGCGCACCAAGCTGGCCGAGGGCTCCCGCGCCGCCGAGGCCCTGCGCGCCCAAGCCGAGGCCGAGGCCCGGCGCGCCCCGGCCGCCCGCGCGGAGTGGGAGGCCGAGCAGTCCACCGGCACGGTGCAGGCCCCGGTCAAGCAGAGCAAGCTGCCCATCGCCTTGGCGGGGGCCGCCCTGGTCCTGGCCGCCGGCCTCGGCCTCGCGCTGCTGCTCACCGAGCCCGAGACCCGCCTCGTCGAGGTGGAGCGGGCGCCGGTGGCGGCCACCACCGCCACGCTCCAGCTCTTGATCCAGCCGCCCGAGGCCTCCCCGCGGGTCTTCCTCGGCGACACGCTCATCAGCGAGGGCGTCGCCCAGGTCACCTACGCCGAGGTCAGCCCCGGCGCCGAGCTGCGGCTGCGGGTCGAGGCCGAGGGCTACCTGCCTTGGGAGGACAGCTTCACCGCCACGGCGGGCGAGACCCTCCGCATGAAGCCCACCCTGCAGCCCGTCCCCAAGCAGGCCGGCACCCCCGCGCCCGCGCCTGTGCCCACGCCCGCGCCCGCGCCCGCGCCCGCCCCGGTCAAGATCGACGCGCCTGCGCCCGCCCCAGCACCCGCGCCGCAGGTCAAGAAGGCCCCCGAGGAGGTCGCTTACGGCAGCCTCAGCGTCAACGTCAAGTCCGGCTGGGGCAACGTCTACATCAACGGCAAAAGCACCGACACCACGCCGTTGAACAACCACAAGCTGCCGGTGGGCACCTACACCATCAAGGTGGTCAACCCCGAGACCGGCCTCGACGAGACCCGCAAGGTCACGGTGGTCGCGGGCGAGAGCAAGCGCGTGGTGGTCGGCGACTGAGGCCCTGGGCCCCGGCCGCTCCGCGCCGCCCTTGTCCACGCCCTTCAGCCACGCCCTTCAGCCACGCCCTTCAGCTACAGTGGCGCCGGGCAGGCCAATTCGGCCCGGTGGGCTCAGGGGAGCGCCAGCACCACCGTGCCCTGGTTGGGATCGACCGGCTCGGGCGTCTCGCCGCCGTCGCCGCCGCCGCCCGGGTCCACCGTCGTCGGCTCGTCTTTGGTGAGCACCAGGGCCAAGGCCGCGGTCCCGCCCGCCGCCACCGCCGCCACCCCCGCCCAGACGTACCAGGGGGTGCGCCGGGTGACGGTCACCGTCTCGGTCATCGGCTCGGGGTCGAGCAGCACCCGGGTGAGCCAGGGGTTGCTGCCGATGTCGAGGGCCAGGGCGTTGGGGACCACCCGATCGCCGCGCAGCGCGCCAGCGTCGTCCACAAAGGCGGCGAGGGTGGGGATGACATCGACCATGGCGCCCACGGGATCGCTGCCGCCCGCGCCCTCGGCCAGCTTGCTGAAGTTGCCGGTGCGGGGCTCATAGAGCTGCAGCCCGATCTTTCCGTCGCCAAAGCCGCCCGCGATGAGCACAAAGCTGGCCCCGGCGTGCTCGCCGACCGAGCGGTAGAGCTGGGCCGCCTGCACCCGGCGCTCCCCCTCATTGGCGCCGGCGGCGGCGATGCGGAGGTTCTCCAAGGCGGGGGTCCAGCTCGCGCGCTTGAGCGAGACGACCTCCACCACGGCGCCCTCGCGCCTGCCGTCCGGCGCGACCACCAGCACATAGTGATCGCCCGGCAGCAGATCGGGGACGTCGGCCGGGGTGGGCCGTCCGTCGATGAACAGCTCGGCGCCCTCCGGCGCGTTGATGCGGATGCTCCCGCGGGGTTCCTTGAGGCGGCTGGCCCGCACCTCGGCGAAGGCCCGCACCAGCTTGGGCGGGTACTTCACGGCGTCGAGCTGCCGGGCGGGGTCGAGCACCACGAGGCGGCCCCAGACCGCGGCGGCCTCGGCCTCAGCGCCCACGCTGAAGTGCGTCAAGCCCAACAACAACAGCGAGTCGAGCAGGTCGCGGTTGTCGCGGGTGTGCAGGGTGGCGTTGGAGAGCGCGTCCACCGCCGCGGCCAGGGGCTCCAAGGCCGCGTCAAATTCCGCCCGCTCGTAGAGCACCCGGCCCTCGGCGAGGCGCTGGCGACCCGGCCCGAGAAAAGCGCCCTCCAGCACCAAGGCCTCGCGCCCGGCGAAGGCGCGCTTGAGCTCGGCCGGCGGCACCACGTCGAGCCGGCCGGTGGACTCCAGCGCGGCGGACAGCGCCTCGAGGTTGGCGAGCGCAGCGGCCTCGTCCTGCCCGTCGAGGTGCGCGCCCACGACGGCCACCGAGGCCTTGCGGGCCGCGAGGGCGTCCTCCGAGAACAGCGTACACCACAGCAAAGCCGAGCCGAGGAGGGCTTGCCGAGCGGGGAGCAGGGGGAGGATGCGGTGGGTCACGGGGGCTCCATGGGGGACAGACCCCCATGCTACCGGAGGGGGGCCGCGCGCGGGGTGACGCGACGAAATACCGGTCCGCCCGCGGCGCCGTCCCGCCGCCCACCGGAGAGCCCATGGTCCCGAAGCCCTGGCGCAGCCGCCCCTCCGCCATCGCCGCCCTCCTGCTGCACCTGCTCGCGGGCGCAGCCCTGGGCGTCCAGCCGAGCCCCGCGCGCGCCGCCGATCTCCGCACCGCCGTCGCCCTGCTCGACAAGGGGCAGGTCGCCTCGGCCCGCGCCGAGCTCAACGCCGTGCTGGCCGAGCGACCCAACGACATCGAGGCCAATGAGCTGGCCATCGACCTGCGGGTGAGCGCGGGCGAGGCCGAGGCGGTGCTCAAAGAGTACCGCGACCGTTCGGCCGCCCAGCCCGACAACGCCGACGCGGCGTATCTTTTGGGTCGGGCGGAGCCTGCGCCCGACGCCGCCCGCGCCGCCTTTGAGCTCGCCCTGCGCTTGTCCCCGGAGCACGCCCGCGCCTGGATGGGCATCGGGGCGCTGGAGCGGGTCGGCGGGCGGCCCGGCGCGGCGGTGGCGGCCTATGAGCGGGCCCTCAAGGCCGATCCCCGGCTGATCGAGGCCTGGAACGGGCTGCGAAAAGCCACCCTGGCCCTCGAAGACATGCGCGGCGCCCAGGCCGTGAGCCGCCGGGCGCTCGACGCCCTGCCCGAGGAGCGCGACACCTGGCTGGCCCTCGCCGCCTTCGTGCCGGTGGAGGCGCCCAAGCTGCTGGCCGAGGCCGCAGCCCGCTTCCCCGACGACCCGGTGGTCCAGATCGCCTATGGCAGGGCGCTCTTCGAGAATGGCCTCACACAGGACGCCCTCGCGGTCTACGAGGCGCTGCTCAACCGCTGGCCCGACCGCACCCTGCGCACCGAGGCCGCCCTGCTCGCCGACATCCGGGCGGAGCGGCTCGATCTGCAAGGCGCCAAGGCCATCTTGGAGTCGCGCGAGCGCCTCGGCCCCGACCCCAAGGCCGCCGAGCGGGCCCTGTCCGACGCGGCCCGCCGCTGGCCCCGCTCCGCCACCTTGCAGCTGGTCTGGGGGAACGTGCTCGCCGCCACCGGGCAGCCGGTCGAGGCCGAAAAGGCCCTGCGCCGCGCTGTAGAGCTCGACCCCGACAGCCCCGAGATCAACAGCGGCCTCGGCATGTTCTTGCTCGCCACCAAGCGGCCCGACGCCGCCTTGCCGAGCCTGGACCGCGCCGCCGCCGCCCGCCCCGAGGAGGTGGCCCTCGGGGTCGCCGCCGGGATGGCCAGGGCCGAGGCCGGTGATCCCGCGGGGGCAGCGGAGCGACTGCTGAACCTCACCGAGGCGCACCCCTACGAGGTGGCGCCGCCCCTGGCCCTCGCGCGGGTGCTGATGTCGGCGCGCGCCGCGCCCCAGGCCATCGCGGTGCTCATCGACGCCCTCGTTCGTCGTCCGGACCCAGAACTTTTTCGCGCCTTGTTGGTGGTCGCGCGGGCGGCCGGGCAGCTGGAGGCGGCGGCCGCCCAGCTTGAGTCCGAGGCCAAGCGCACCGGCGACCCGCGGTTCACCGACGGCGCGGCGATGCTGCGGGCCGCGGCGAGCCCCCCGTAGCGCGACCGGAAGCTCTGGCGCGAAGCTCCGGCCGCTGGGGCCGAAGAAGGCGCGCGTCGAGTCCACCGCCGCGGCCCCCGCCGGCGGCCCGGACGCGGCGCAGCCTCCCCTCGGCACCCCTGGCGGCCCGAACGAGGCCGGGTCAAGGGGGCCAAAATGCCCTGCTGAAGCCCGTTTACACTTGACACGTCAATATTGCGCCGCCCGACGGCAGTTGATAGCGTCGCGGCTGAGCATTGGGGGGCAACCGCAGCGCAGGGACGAGGCGCGGTCAACGACAGCCTGGGGGGAGCCCCGGGGAGCGGCGGAAGGGGGGCGCAGCGCGCCCGTCGCGGGGGAGACCCCAAGGCCAAAATACTGTCGAGGACGCAATAGAGACCAAGAGGGCGCAACGGCGTGCCCCCGTCTCTGCGCAACGGCCGCGCTGCAGCCAATTGGGCACCACCACCCCCGCTGGAAGACGAGAGCCGATGCGTAGCTTCTTGACCTGGGCCCTGTGTCTGTTGACCGTGGGCTACTCCGCCAGCGCCGCCGCCCAGCCCGGCATGGGCCCTTGGCTCGACCAGGCCCTCCCCCAGGTCGAAGGCGAGCCGATCCAGTCCCTCAAAGCCTGCCCCGACCAGAGCCTGACCGGCGGGGTTCAGCTCGTCGAGCGCCCGGAGCTGTTCCGGGTCATGTCGCCGGACGCCGCCTGGGGCCGCCCCGAGATGATCGAGATGCTGACCAAGGCCGCCGAAGAGATGGCCTGGCTCAAGCCGGACGCCGATCCGATCGTCATCGGCGACATCAGCCACCGCTGGGGCGGCGTGCTGAGCGGCCACAAGTCGCACCGCGGCGGCATTGACGTGGACGTGGGCCTCTACTGGGGCAACGGCGAGATGCTCAAGACCAGCTTCCGCCAGGGCTCACCCTCCGAGCTCGACCTCGAGGCCAACTGGCTGCTGATCCGCTCCATGCTCGACACGGGCCTGGTGGAGCGCATCCTGCTCGATCAGAGCAACATCAACGCCATCAAGGCCTGGACCATCCGCACCGGCGAGCTGAGCGAAGAGGAGGCCGAGCGGATCTTCCCGGCGCCGAGCTCGCGCCGCTGGACGATGACCGGCATCGTGCACCACACGGTCAACCACCGCGAGCACCTCCACGTCCGCATCTTCTGCGCGAGCAGCTGAGCGGAGGTCGGCCGCTCAGTCCCCGCTGCGGCGCAGCTTTCGCCAAAGCGTGGTGCGGTCGACCCCGAGGATGCGCGCGGCGGCCGCCATGTTGCCCTCAGACTGGGCCATGGCCCGCTGAATGGCGCGCCGCTCGACCTCTTCGAGCGAGGCGGGCTCCGGCTCGGCCGAGCGTTGGCCGAGCTGCAGGAGCTGCTCCAGCCCCACCGTGCCATCGGCCGCCGAGCGGATGTAGGCCAAGCGCAGCACGTTCTCGAGCTCGCGCACGTTCCCGCGCCACTCCCGGCCCGCCAGCTCGGCCACGGCCTCCCCGGTGAGGTGCGCGGGCGGCTTGGGCCGGCCCCGGCGCAGCGACTCTTCGGCGAAGCGCTGCAAGAAGTGCTCGGCCAGCAGCGGCAGGTCTTCGCGGCGCTCCCGCAGCGGCGGCACGTGCAGCCGCACGCCCGCGAGGCGGTAGTAGAGGTCCTCGCGGAAGTGCCCGGAGCGCACGTCGGCCTCGATGTCGCGGTTGGTGGCGGCGATCACGCGCACGTCCACCTTGCGCGGCCGATCTTCGCCGACCCGCTGCAGCTCGCCTTGCTGGAGCACCCGCAGCAGCTTGGCCTGGAGCCCCAAGGGCAGCTCGCCCAGCTCGTCGAGCAGGAGGGTGCCGGTGTGCGCCTCTTCGAAGGAGCCACGGCGGTCGGCCACGGCCCCGGTGAAGGCGCCGCGGCGGTGGCCGAACAGCTCGGACTCGACCAGCGAGGGGCTCAGGGCCGCGCAGTTCACCTTCACGTAGGGGCGGCTCGCCCGATCGGACAAGCTCTGAACAGCGTCGCTGACGCGCTCTTTGCCCACCCCGCTCTCGCCGGTGATGAGCACCGGCAGGTCAAAGGGCGCCACCTGCTCCAACAGCTCGTAGAGCTGCTGCATGGCGGGCGCGCTGCCGATGATGCCCTTGAGCGAGCGCCGGTCGCTGAGCGCCTTCTCGAGGGCGCGGGTCTCGGTGAGGTCGCTGAACATCTCGATGCCCGCCAGCGGCCGACCATCGGGCGCCCGCACCACGATCATGCGCGCCTTGGCGTGCAAGGCCGGA